>SDNW01000094.1 GCA_004524725.1 Promethearchaeota archaeon | reverse complement strand
GGCTTTCTTTAAAATCTCCAAATAAAATTTTAAATAAAATAATGAATAAGATTAAGTGAGAAGTGGATGGTTAAAAAATTATACATATGTCGAGAATGTGGGTATGTGTACCCCGAAGAATTATCCGAGTACATAGAAAATCGAATTCAGGTGTTTTGTGAGCGTTGCGGTACTCCTTTTTCTCTAGAGGGCGTAAGTTTTAAACGATCGACCCCTACACCACCCAACGAGCCGAAAGTACCATACTCACCTCATAAAAGAACATCTAAACTAAGTGGATTCATTAAGTTTCTTAATAAAATTTCTTATCTACCGCTCCTAATCTTTGGAGGAATTGTATTAGGATCTACTTTTCAAGTAATATTTTTCCCCTATATAGCATTAGATTTTTTAATTAAATCGATAATCATCGGATTGAGTGCGCTACTTATATCTCTGTATGATATCAATCGTATCTCCCTTAAAGTAAAGGAAGAGAAATACGATGAGATAGGGCTCGATTCATTTTGCTACGGAATTTTAGGATGTTTTATTTTCGGAACGGGTGTTATTCTTCTAATCAAGGGTATATTTGTCATCATCTATGTAATGGCTAATCCAAAGGAAGAAAAGAATAAAGTTTATCATTTTGGATTGAAACTAAAGAATTCAATCAATTACTTTTCCGCAAAGGCTGGATTAATAATTATTCTTTTTGTAGTTTTCATGAGTTTTGAAGATAACGCAATTGCACTACTCTTCCAATATAGTCTAAATTATCTTAATTACACTTTAGCGGGATTAGATCAATTACTCCAATTAATTATCATCACAACAATCATTATCGGATTTAGTTTAATTCCTTTAATAATTTTGATAATCGATTTACGGATGAAAAAAAAAATTGCGCAAAAGCAAATTTTCTCGTTTGGAGATGCAATCGGGATATTTGTTTTAGGAATTTTTGGAACAGCAATATTTGGAATAGGGATTTTTATTCTCTTAAAGGGAATATTACTTTTCTTATTGTTTATTGGAAAGCCAATTGAAACAGAAACGTTTGAAAGGGCAGAAATTCAAGTTGAAACTCCAAAAAAACAAACACCTCAGGAATTTATTGCTCCAGTTGAACATAAAAAGCTAGATATTCAACGAAAAGAAGAAGTAGAAATAGCCGCAATAGAAGATAAAGAACAACGAGAAAGTGTCGAAGAAGGCGTAGAAATGACTGAAGAACCAATCTATAGCCAAGAGGGAGATATTGAAAAAGAAATCTCCCAAGAACCAATTGAACCCCCAAAGGAATTAGATAAAAGTTCAGAAGTAAAGTTAAAACTTCATGAATCGCTATTACCAGTGAAAAATGAAAAAGATAAGAAGCTAGTTAGAGAATATTTTTCAAAGATTTTTAATGTACTTTCAAAAGATTTACGCGATCAAATTAAGGAATTAAATATACCAAAGAAAGAAAGAAAGGAGTTATTAAAGGAGCTTGCATTTCTAAATAAACAAGAACAAGAGAAATATATACGCGCAATAATCGATTTATATAAAGAGCTCCCAATCAAATTAATAGAACGAATTCGAAAACTTCCAAACATCAAACCACAATATTATGAAAAGGTTATTGAACAATTAAAGTTCATGGATGATGAGGAGCAGCTTGAATTCGTCCACTTTTTAGAAAAAAACGCCTAAATATAAATAATCAAACTCTAAAATAAAAATGTCGTTAGAAAAAAGAAGAGAAACAGAGGATTCACAGGGTGGGAATGTTTTAGAGGAAAGTCAATTTAGGCGTTTAGATTTTACCCCAATCGGAAAAAGAGAAAAAAAGCGGGAAGAAGAACCCGAATTTATCGAAGTTTTAGATGAATTAACGGAAATAGAAAAGGATGTACTAGAAATTGCCGAAGATATCTTAAAACTGAAAAGGTATGATGCTGAATTTGATTTGGATGTTGATACTCAAGCAGAGCTACAAAAATTTCCCATAATTGAAAAATTATATGCCAAATGTATTGCAAAATTAGCATATCAAAAAGGATATAGTAAGGAAGAACTTTTCTTGGCCATTAGGGGATTAGAAGAAAAAAATTGGATCGTAACGAATGAGAGAAGAACGAAACTTGAAATATTACAGAACGAGAAGTTAACCTCAATCTTAGAATTTATTAGAGAAAATCCGGGAATCCATGCACGGGATGATAAGGTCGAAGAAACTCTTGATATCACCCGCACTCCTTTCTTAAAGCACATCATGACCTTAGAACGATTTAAGTTAATACGCTCCAAGAAGATAGGAAAATCCTTACATTATTTTCTAGCAGATATGCCTGATGATTATGATAAGTATAAAGTCATTTTCTCAAATCCGCTTATTCCTAAAATTATAATCGAATTATTTAAAGAAGAAGTGATCCCAATCTCAAAAATCGGAGAGAAACTCGATGTCTATTCAGGTACCATTCAATATCATATAAAAAAGCTCAAATCATTAGATTTAGTACGTAGTACAAAAAATAAAAATGGAGATACCATTCATTTGGTAAATATTGAATTGTTAAAGCGCTATAATGAATTCTTTAAAGAACCTGATTTTTCTAATATTCTCACGGGATTATAAGAGAGGGATATATGAAGAACAAAAAAAGATTACTGTAATAAGATACTAATTTTTGGTAGTGAACGAATTAAAACCTTAATCGCGTTATCTATTCCTTGTTCCATTTTTGGATGGATTTCATTAGAATTGAGGAGGTCATATTTTGGATCTCCAGGAAGATCTGATACTGAGAGAATTGAAGCGCATTTTAAATTATATAACTTTCCAAGCAAAAATAAAATCGATGATTCCATATCTATAGCACTCACTTTTAAAGTTTGGAGTACACGGATGAATTCCAAATCCTCACAGAAAAGAGCATCTGTAGTCCATAATTTTCCAACCTTTAATCTATTACCAACTGTATTAATAGCTTCATCTCTCATTATTTCCGTTATTAGTTCATTTGGTTTCACGATCCCGATATTATTATTTCCAATGATCATATTTTGAGATGATAACAAGGGATTTTTAATAGTTTCAATGTGATTGACTAATGAAGGATTGGAACGGATATATTGGGGTGTCGTTCCATCATCGCAGTAAGTTAGATTAGGAATAAAGATATCACCAATTTCAATAGGGATATCATCATTCGAGACGCCTCCACAGAAATCAACTCTAACGATTATTTTCGCTTTCGAACGTTTTAAACATTCGATAACTAGAGCGGCATTTGGACATCCAATCTGGGTCCGGATGATACTAACCCGGACTCCATTTAATTTCCCATTATAGACTCGACCATAAACGATTTTTTGAGTTAATTTCTTGATAAGTTTTTTCATAACCATTTTAACAGCAGGTAAAAGAACGATTTCATTAATATTAGTAGAAGAAGTCTCTAATATCATCCTTACAATTTTTTCATCAACATTAATGAATTTTAAGCCAAAATTAAGAAGTTCACTTTTAATCTTGTTTAACATGATTATTGTTGTAATTCATTTATTACTCTTTAATTATAAATTATAAGTAGGGCTCTAATTAGTATCTGACTTATAATTGTTAATAATAATTTTTAATACCTTATTAAAATACATTTATCTATAATTATAGGTTAGTGTGATATTCGGACATCTAAGTTGAGAACCGTTATGAAAAACAGATATATCATTGATAATAAAATTACGAACGAATTTGTAGAAGCATATACTAAAACCACTTACCGAATAGTCGGTACTAATAAGCACTCCGCGATTAAGCCTTGCCATTGGTTAGAGCAAAAGTTACTGACGGGAAGGGATAATCGAAATTGTTATAAAGGAGTTTTTGGCATTGAGAGTCATAGGTGTTTGCAAAATTCTCCTTCTATGCCGTTTTGCAATCATCAGTGTGTTTTCTGTTGGAGAGACATTGAATTGGGCAGCTTAGGGGGTGATTTTTTAGTTGAACCTGATGAACCTAAGGATCTAATAGAGGATATGCTTCATCATCATGAAGATATCATTAGAAATCATTTACCACTTCGACGATATTTAGATAATTATGAGATTATGCTTGATACTTTATATTATATGCTTCATCATGAGAATAGTGAGAGTATCGGTTCACTTTCGAGGAATCTTCATATAAGTAAAAATAAAGTTGAGCGTGCCATTAACCTTCTTAAAAACCAGCAATTTTTAACTCCCTCTGACGATTCCCTTAACAATTATAGTATTGACCCGGAAATTAGTTGCTGCATTGATTCACGAGAAGAACTTGAGACATTAGTGCATAGAGAATTGACTACTCCCGATGAGATTATGCAAACCCATGCTGAGGCGATGAATCCAAACCATGCGGCTATCTCACTCGATGGAGAGCCTTTATTATATCCCAACATAAGCGGGTTAGTTGAGGAATTTAGGAATAGAAATATGACTACTTTTATTGTTACCAATGGAACTTTACCAAAAGTTATAGCTAGTATGGATTTCCTCCCAACACAATTATATGTGACCCTTCCCGCCCCCAATGAAAGACTTTACAAAAAAGTGTGTCGTCCGATGGTAAAAAATGGATGGGGAAACCTTATAGAGACTTTGGGTCAATTAAATTCTCTTTCATGTCGAACTCTTGTAAGGTTAACCGCTGTAAAGAATTTAAATTTAAGTGAAACATTAATCGAGGAATACGTAAAACTAGTTAAAAATGCAAATCCTCATTTTTTTGAAATAAAAGGTTTTACTCTACAAGCGAAAGCGCTATTGATTAGCGATAGAATGAAAGAAAATAAATCATTGCAATATTACTTCCCAGAGTATGAGTACTTAGAAAAAATTGCTTTAAAATTCGAAGAAATTGGGAATTTTCCCTTGATTTATACTAATAAAGCAAGCCGTGATTTCTTATTTGCAGTGGATTGGGATGAAGATACAAATCCTAAAATTGTCCACCCTTAAGAGATTAATTGTATAATGGCTAAAAAGTTTCAAAAATATTGAAACAATATAAGTAGTTGCTCATTTTCAATTTCATGTTCATCACATGTTTAGATCTAGAAGGAGTTTTGATACCAGAAATATGGATTGCTGTTGCTAAACGCATGAAAATACCGGAACTCGAAATAACTACTCGAGATGAACCTGATTATGACAAATTGATGAAGAAAAGAATTGAAATTCTAAATATGAATAATATTACCTTAAATGATATCCAAACTATAATTAAAAGTATGACCCCCCTTCTTGGAGCAAAAGAATTTTTAGATTGGCTTCAGGAGTACTCGGAAATTCTTATTCTCACCGATAGTTATAGAGAATTTGCGAAACCTATGGTTAAAGCACTTGGAAATTATGCATTGTTTTGTCATAATCTTGAAATAAATGAGGAGGGAAAAATTGTCAAGTATAATTTGCGCTTGCGAAATATGAAAAAAATAACTATTCAAAAATTAAAAGAGCTTAATTTTGTACTGATTGCAGTCGGAGATTCTTATAATGATATTGAAATGCTAAAAGAAGCCGATTTTGGGATCCTCTTCCGACCTCCAGAAAATGTGAAAGCGGAATATCCTCAATTTCCTTCAATTTTCGAATATGCGGAACTTAAAGAAAATATAAAAGAGATCTTAACGAGCTAACATAAATAATCTATGAGAAGGAATCGCTCTTAATTAATAAAAATCTTATAATTTTCTTTAAGTCGTGGAGATTGATCTTCTTCAGTGCTGAAAACTCAATATAAGAAATAGAGTCTTTTGATAGGTTCTTTATTTCATTAAATTCAGAGAGAGGAATATTATAATCCTTTGCCGTTTTGACTAAAAGTGAGAGCTTTTTTGTTTTATCGAAATGAGAGAGTTTGTCGATTTTATTTACTACAATCACGGTGGGAAGTTCAAATTCTTTTAAAAAGTTAATTAATTCAAAGGTTAAGGGAATGGTCACTTGATTATTGATATAATACTTTTGGATCTCATCCTCGATACGCAAAATATTAATGATTATCAGCGCAAGAAAACAATCTTGATGGTGTTTTTCAATATATAACACCATTTTACGTTTAATATGTTCCTCTCGTCGTTTGCTAGCATGTTTCATATATCCGAAACCGGGTAAATCAACTATCTGATATGGCATGTTGTGTTGATTGATAGGTTTAATTAACAAAGTACTTCCTGGTTTTTTTCCACTTTTACCTTTAAGCTCCTTCGGATTAGGAACTAATAGCCGAGTAATCGAGCTTTTGCCAACATTAGAATTTCCGATGATGAGTAATAGAGGTTTTTCCTTCATTAAATATCCGCTTAATATTTGATCCTAAGATTTTTTAATGTGAACTTTACTAAGAATATAATATATTTAATTTCATTAATCTTTTTTATTTTAGGTAGGTCTATCAATTATGGGACATAAATTTGGTTTTTATCAGTTAAAATTACCGATAGAAAGAGTTTTAGAAAAAAATCTTAAATTCTGGAAAGAAAATCGAGGTAATATTACTCAAAAGCAGCATTCTGAAAACGGTCTCATTCACACTATGATAATCGATCGGGATATCTCCGCAATGTCATATGGAGAGAAGTATCAGATGAAATTTGGATATAACCCTAAAGAAGACACTACTTATGTTATTGTCGAAGTAAGTCTAAAGTTTGGCTATGGTCTTCAATGGTTGAAGCCTCAAGGAATTATGAAAGATTGGGCAATAGAGATGGGATGCGCTCCTATGAAGCTAGCACGAAATCAAGATATTAGTTTTTTTAATATGTTTAGGACTATTGAAAAACTGGATTGGCTTGACACAGAAACAAAAGCAATTGCTTTTTGTCCTCAATGCGGTCAATCTAACGATAAAAGCAGTAATTATTGTAAAAAATGTGGTACAAAATTAGTAGAATGAAAGGATCAATCTAAATATCTTCGAAATCGTCGTTCAGAAAGTCTTTAAACATTCTTTTCTTCTCCTCTTCCTTAATGATGGGACGTGTACTAATTGGGTCTCCGGATTCAGTGAATATATCTTGCAATTCTTTAACTGCGACATTGATCTTAAATTTTCCTCCTTTTAAATATCGAATAATTTTCTTATCATTAAGGCTCAGCTTTAGAAGATAGCCTAATCCAAAATAAAATTGATGTTCAGGGATAGGATCGATGGGGCTTTTACTCGTAACTTCTTTTAACATTTCATAGAGAAGTTCCTTACTCGCGATGTAATCTTCGGTATTAAATAGAATGTAATAAAGAGCATGATACCAGATTTTATCCTTTCTCTGTTTTATATATTCTAAAAATTTCTCTGGGGTAATAATTTCCTTAACTTGAGCTTTTTTTCTTTCAATAAGTTCTTGCTTAATACGTTCTTCAAGTTCACTGCTAATGCCCGGAAGGGATCCTCCCTTAGCACTCTCTTCTCCAGCTTGGGAACTTGCTTCTTGTTTTACTTCTTCAATGGCTTCCTGCATCTCTTTTAATTCATCTAGATCTATTTCTTCAAGATCCGAAAAATCAGTAGTCATTGCTTTTCTCTGGGAAAGATAATCTGCTTTTTCTTGAGATAAATCAAAATTATCTTTCTTAAGATAGTCCTCCACTTTCTTCGACTTAGAATCAGAACCCTCTTGTTCTCGGACTTTTGATATCGCTTCTTGCATATCTAAAATTTCTTCCATATCTAACTCTTCAAGATCAGAAAAATCACTCTCAAGGATTTTCATTTCCTTCATGTAATTCTCTAGATCGTTATCCTCTGATTCATCTTCTGTATCCATTGAGTCGGTTTTATGATTAGGTTGTGGTTCTTCAGACATTATCTCTTCGAGGGGTAATTATTCAATTTTGTATTCTTTAATTATAATAATAACTAATCACTTCTTTAAATTTTAATATTTATAATCACTTAGTTGAACTAAAAAAGACGTTGATCCGCTTAGATCTCATATATAAGTGAAAAGTTCAAAAATATAAATTATAATCAGGATAGAAAAAATAAGAGAAAGAATAATTTACAAAAGAAGAGAAAATTTAGGTCTTTTTATATAAGAAACGCAACCAGCTATCAGCAGATGGCATCGTTTCTGGCATCCCTTTTCTTTTACGAATTTCTAATATCAGATCTTCTTCTAAACTCCCCGGAACTTTTTCAAACCCCTTGAATTCATATCCAAAAAAAGCTCGCCCTTGAGTGGTTCCTCGAATTTCGTCAGCGATACCGATGAGTTCAGCTGCAGGAAGTTGTCCTTGTACTCGTACATATTCTCCTTCGGGAATAACGTTATTGACTTGACCACGATGCTTATTGATAATCGCTAATACTCCCCCTTCCGTACCTTGAGGGGTTTTCACATCAATTTTTTGTATGGGTTCAAATAAATGCGGATCAGCTTGCAACATAGCGATTGAGAGCGCCGAAAAAGTCATACTCGCAGTTTGGGCATATTGAGTATGTCGTGGATCTTCATGAATCGTTAGATCCGTGAACGTCGCTTTTATACCCATGGCAGGTTCTTTTGCAATAATACAAGCACCTAACCAGTCTCGGTAGGCACTGATGAGATCGTTTTTAATCCGATCAAATCTCTGTAACCCAGAAGCTCCGTTAATTAAGAGATTGCCATTGTAAATATCAATGATTCTTCTTGCTTCCTTGGCATCCCAACCTGCCTCTTCTCTAAATAAAATTGCACGGTCTTTTTCG
>SDNW01000093.1 GCA_004524725.1 Promethearchaeota archaeon | reverse complement strand
CTTTACTATGGGATTACACCATACTTGTGATCCTAAATAAGTTAATTTCCCATCAATATCTTTAGAACCTAATTTAAATTCTGGTTTTGGTTTCCATTCTGCATTAATCTCTACAGCTTTAATATCCTTCATCTCCATCTATAATTAATATATATGTTTATTATGCATTTTATGAAATTAAATACGTTGAAATAAAAAAAAAAAAAAATTATTTTTCTTTCAAGAAAAATACTAAAATTAACGTAGCTAAAAGAAATATTGCTTCTAGAAGTAAGGCAGGAAAGTAATCTCCTCCAAGTGTGAATCCTTCAAAAAAGAGGATAAAAATAATCCCACCAATTTGACCGACCATCATTAGCATTCCATTAGATGTTGCTTCTGGCACAGGCTTTGTTAAATCAACAGCAAACTCCAGTGCTACTGGTCCAGCAGAAAGAATTCCAAATCCTAAAAGAAAATTAAAGAGATATAAAAGAATAGGATCTGTTGTAATAGGCGGAGTTATGATGAACAAGGAAATAGTGGCGATAATAATTGAAATTATAAGTAGAAGTTTCCTTTTCTTATATTTATCGGATAGCGCAGACATGACTATACACCCAACGATTCCACCGATTAGTAAAAGTCCTCCTATAATACCCGCGTCTGTAGCGTCGAATCCTCTCGGATCTAAAATCAATTCGATATATGAAGTTATAAAGTTAAAGATTCCTAATCCAAAGAAGAAAGTGATAAATAGAATTATGAAATGCTTATTCTTAAATAAAGATTTTAAGCCTTTACCCATTAAAACTTTTTCTTTTAACTCTTCTCTTGATGGGGGAGTCGGAGGTTTATTTTTTACTAAGACGACAAATAATATTCCTGATATTAATGCTAAAATCCCATAGATCAATAATGTTATTTCCATACTTGTCGCTTGATATAAAAAGGGAGTAATTAAAACCCCTAATAATATACCAATAAACTGAGAAATTAAAGATAATCCCGTAGCAGAAGTTCTTTCGGATTCTGGGAACCAGTTTGCTGATAAGCGTGTTATACTATTTAGAACAAATGGTTGACCAATTGCAATACCTATTTGAAAAATAAGTAATAATGTATAGTCATTACCCGCAAAAAAACGGAGGAATCCGAAAACTCCTGCTAGCAACGCTCCAATACCAGCTCCAATTCTAAAGTCGTATTTATCAATTAGCCAAGATGCTAAGAATGTGACTGGTATGTATGCAATCATAAACACTAATGATAGAAAAAGAATATCCAATTCCGCAACGCCATAAAAAACAGCCGCTTCAAGTGTTATTGACGCAAATGTTATCCAAAGGATTTGTAAAGTTATATTAGTAAACATAAACAATACTAATACTAACCAACGAGATCCATAGACTTGTATTTTTTCTTCACTCATGTAACCAACACTTTTAATAAAATTTTAATTAATTCAATTTAGATTTGGGTAAATATAAATCTATAATATTTATTTAAAGAAATTAAGTGACTAAATTGGAGAAATCCTTTTCTGTTGGAGTAATAGGAGCGGGGAGAATTGGGAGAATTCATACTGAAAATCTACTATACCGGATACCTAATATTAATTTAAGATGTGTAGCCGATATTAAAATCGATGAGAAAATGAGAAAATGGAGTAGAGAGATAGGTGTTCAAAAATTAAGCGATGATCCCTATAAAATTTTCGATGATAAAGAAATTCAAATTGTCCTTATATGTTCCCCTACCGATACTCACGCAAAATTTATACAAGAAGCCGCTAAAGCAAAGAAACATATATTTTGTGAAAAGCCTATTGATATTGATATAAATCGGATCAATAAAATCCTAGAAGTGACTAAAGAAAACGGTATAAAACTTATGGTTGGCTTCAATAGACGTTTTGACCGCAATTTTAAACGAATTCACGAATTAATTGTCTCTGGAGAGATAGGTACTCCACAAATAATCAAAATTACTTCTCGTGATCCAGTACCACCTCCGATGGATTATATCAAAGTATCTGGCGGTATTTTTTTAGATATGTCAATTCATGATTGGGATATGGCACGATTCCAATGTGGCAGTGAAGTGGAGGAGGTTTATGCGATGGGAGGAGTATTGATTGATCCCAAAATAGGGGAAGCAGGGGATATAGATACTGCAGCAACACTATTAAAATTCAAAAATGGTGCTATTGGTATAATTGATAACACACGTCAAGCAGTTTACGGATATGATCAGCGAGTAGAAGTATTTGGATCGAAAGGATGCTTAATTGCCGATAATGAATCTACTAACACTGTTAGTATTTATAATGCAGAATGTACCACAATCGATAAAATTCCATCCTTTTTTACGGAAAGATATATTGATTCCTATTACTCTGAACTAAAATATTTTTTTGATTGTATTGCGAAGAATGAAGACCCCAAACCTAATGGAGAGGATGGTTTGAGAAATGTCCTTGTTGCTAAAGCGGCTCAGAAATCGTTTGCAGAGAACCGGCCAGTTAAGATTTCAGAAATAAAATAGTATGAAAAATATATTAATTCATTCAATAAAACCAAAACAAGGATTATTTGTTGCATAAGAATTATAAAGAAACATTTATAACTCATTCTTAGAAATAAAAGGTTGAGTAATCGTGTCTTATGATATTTCAGCTCTAAAGGTCTTAATAAAGAAGATTTTTCCACCAAAATCCTCAGTTTATACAATTGATACAACAGGTGATAACAAGCCAGATTCTATTTTAATAAAAGCATTAAATGTTATTATGCCAATAGAAGTACCAGATAAAATAGAACTTGGTGGTTTTAGTACAAAAGATTTCGATCTAAACACGTTTGATTTATCTGAATATGGAAAGATTTTTCTTGATGGCGAACGAATAACCGTATCTAAGGATGATTTTGATATTGATAAGTTAAAGACACGCTTTATCATAAATCATAAAGGTGAACGATTTACTGTAGATGATATTATCGATGGTAAATTAGGAGGAAGACTTATCGCATTAGGTGATTCTATCGATATAGTAATAAAATTAGATGAACATAATTTGGAAAAGTTCACCGAAGGAATGCATAAGTTTAGATGGGAATCAGAGCTGATTCCTGTTTTAGAATTTAAGTTCGAATTGAATGAAGATAATATGAACCAAGAATATCTAATTTAGAATGTACTAAAATTCGATTTAATAAATCCTATCACTCTTTTTCTTTAAATTTAACTAATAAATCTATCTTATTATATCGGAATTTAAATTCTTAGATTCAAATTCATTTTAGGTGAGAAGATATAGCGGTTATAAATGAAAACGTGAATACTAATTTAATAGAGTTAAACGAATACTCTGAGGTAAAAGTCTGTTGTCCAGTTTGTAAAATCGAAAAAGTACTAAAATTTCCGAAATCGGTCATTAATCAAGCAAAGCAACTCACTACGATTTCTCTTCCAAAGGGTTTAGTTTGTGATCATCATTTTCAGGCTTTTGTAGATAAAAATTTCGTGGTTAGAGGATACCAAAAGGTCGACTTTGAATTTGCCTATGATATGCTTAAAAAAGATAATCCAAAAATATTTAAGAATTTAGAAAAGGAAAATGATTTTTATAGCGATTTGATTCTTGAAGGAAATTATCTAGAATATAGCCCTAAGAAAAAGGAATCATCCATGGAGAAAAAAACTAAATCAAAAACGATGACATTAAAAGAGATCTATGAAGAATTTTGGGAGTTCATAGATGATAATAACGAAGAATTCAAAGAATTTATCGATAAGGATGTTCGCAGACAATAAAGATTCATTAAAAATAGAAAGTTAAATGGCAAGAGGGGGATTTGAACTTTCGGAAAACACACGATACGTTCTGTTTTTCCCCGATACCCAGATCTTCAGTTTCACCTTTACCGGAAGTTCCGATATATCTGGTGCGTTCCCGGGTTTCGCAAACATCTAGAAGAAGATGTCTACTACGCCATCTTGCCATTGAACAGAATTCTGAACTGATTTTTATTTCAAAATTCGTGATTTAAAAAGTATGAAATATCATATAAAGTTTTTTAGGATCTATTATCGATACTATTAAAGATTATTTTTGTAAAATTGCATCTCTCCTTTGTTTAGGCAATTTTTCGCTAGCATACCGTAATATTAGTCTTGAAAATTTTTTTCTATTTTCGTATAAATAATCAGAGATGATGTTTGGTTTGTATTTTGAGCAAGTTTTTAAAAGCCATCCAATGCCCTTTTCAATATAATTTTCATTGGAGTACTCCAGCATATTATCAAGCTTATTAAAAACATATTCTTCATCAAAATCTTTCTGAAGCATGATAATTTTTAGATGGATTACCATCGAAGCTCTTTTAATCCAAATTGAATCATCTTTACTCCAGCTATCTATAGTATTTATTGCTAATTCATGTTTTTGTTTCTTCGCTAAATAGGGGCCAATAACCCTTATACAACAACTATCACAGCTACTCCATGTGTGACAAAAGGGAAAATATTCATCTCGAAAGAAAACAGGAATTTTTTCATCAAATTGTATTTTATACCGATTTAAAAGGAAAAATGCGGCAAATTTATACTCCTCATTATTTATTTTTACTAGAGATTTGAATATCTCTTTTGCTTGGTTAAATGAAGGTGTGAATCGACTCTGAACCTCTCGTATTACTTTTTCTATATCTGCGGTTTTAATTCCAAAAATAACGTATGCATCGATATCTGGATTAATAATCTTATACATGCGGTTCTTTTTATCTTCAGATAATGAGGGCTTTAACTTATCCAATTCTGCTTTAATATCTGCAATGGTCTCTTTAGTCAGATTCATAACTTAGTTTCTCTTTTTTGCTTTTTTTATAAAAAGTCATCTATTCCTTTTCTAATATTATAATCTTTACTCTTTTTCAAAATAGGCTCAATAAAGTCTACAATTTCAGGCGTAAAATTAGGTAGATTAGATAAGTCTCCTCGCTTACTTATATCGATTATTGACTCACCAAGATTGTTTAAGTTTAAACCCGCCCATTTTAGATTAAAATTGGATTTACCCGTAGCCACTAATTCCATGGATTCTTTATTCAAAAGCATTTCTGATATCTTATAGTTCCATTTCCTATAGTCATTTGGGATCCACCGTTTTACTCGAATAGGGAGATTATACTCATTACATAAAACTAATAATTTGGAATGAATTTTGTTTACATAATCTGAAGGGGGTTGCATCTTTCCTTTGAATAAATTAAGGAGAGGGGTCAAAATTTCTTTATATCGACTCGCTTTGATCTTATTTATAAAAAATTGAGCTTGAGAGTCACGTAGAGTTAATCCTGGTGCGAATAAGATAAAATCCGCTCCGCTTTTTTTTGATTCTTTAATAACATTTTCTAAGTTTTCTTCGTTATCTTCCAAATAGGGGATTATGGGCATAAAGTATGTTCCAACTTGGATGTGAGGTCCTTTTTCCTTTATAATTTTAATTGCTTTGAGTCGCTCCTTTGGTGGGGAAGAATATGGTTCTAAGAAAGCTGCTATTTCCTCATCGGTCGTAGTGATTGAAAATCCAACCGTACACCAAGTATCTTTTGCGATTTCATTAAGAAGAGAAATGTCTCGTGTGATCAGACTTGACTTTGTAGCGAGATTAATCGGAAATCTATATTGCTTAAAAATTTTGAGAATTTTTAGAGTATTCTTTTCTTGCATTTCTATAGGTTGATAAGCATCATTTACTCCTCCTGGAGCTACTACATCGGGTAAAAGAGTGCGTGCGTTTTGTATCCTTGATTCTAAAACTTTATCAATATCCAGCTTAACAATTACTTCATTTTCAAAATCTTGTTGTAAATAATAGCGATTACTCCTCGCATCACAGTAAATACATGCATGAGCACAACCAGAATAAGGATTAATAGTATAGCGACCCCAAAACCAAGAATCGGGATACTTTAATTTATTTAATGCAGTTTTATATCTTTTATAGATAACTTTTACTTCATTAATCATTATATTCGCATAGAATTAATAAATTCTAATAATTTTAGAAAAATTTTAAGATTGATGATATTCAAGATCAAGAAATTATAGTGAAAAAACGCCCTTATTTGATATTTTATGTGATTAAAATATGGAAATGGAAATGAAAAACCTGTTTTTAGAGCGTTTTTTCATATATACTATACAATTTTGTACATATATTTGTTATGTTTTTAGACCATAAATGGTTAATAATTATTATACTTTAATATGATGAAAATACTAAAATTCAAGAAATTCGGTTAGGTTTTTCTATATAAATACCGATCAAATATCGCAAATTCAACTTTATTTGATTTTGGACTCTTAATAAAACGGATGTTCTGTTTTATGGGAGGAAGTGTCCCACATATCTTAAAATCTAAAGTATCTAGATTCTCTACTATTATAGGATAACTCATAGGCCCATCATCAATTTCTATATCTGCGGTAAGTATTCCTTTGTCTAAGGATATTTTCAAGTCATAGAGATCGTGAGGAGACTTATAATTTCCTTTAATATCATCAATAATAGTTTCTAAATTGAGCTCCTCTACTTCTTTGGTAGGATCAAACCCCAGTAGGATAGATAAGGCTGCCTTGATAATAACATTAATATTAGCATTGCAGGAATTTTGCCCTGCCATAATGCCAATTTTATGGTCTAGGTCTAAAGCGATATGTGCACAGCTGGTTCCTAATCCCCCTCCATGATGCATAATTTTAGTTGAAAGATAGTTATTGCTTTTCACCCAACCTAAACAATAGTGAGGGTTTTCACCAAACCCATACGGACAAGCAATTATAGGGGTCCATAACTCTTTAATTGATTTATTAGTAAGTAATTCTTTACCGTGATATACTCCATTTTGGAGTAAACACAGAATATAATTTATCATCTCTTCAGTAGATACGTATAATCCCCCAGGTGCATTTAAATATTCATAAAGAGGAACAGGATTTTTTTTAGGAACGAGGATATTTCCTTTCTTTTCGGTTAGATATCCGGTAATTTTATTGTTTAAAGGATCATTATTAAAATTATCTTTAGAGAAAAACGCTCTTTTCATTTCTAATGGTTCGAGAATCTCCTTTCGGATAAAATCTACATACTCTTGACCTGAAACTTGGGATATTATAAAACCTAAACAGGTATACATATCATTATTATAAAAGAATTTTTCACCAGGCTCAAAAATAATATAGTCCTCAGGATCGCCAATATGAGCTATAAAATCCTCATAGTTCGTTGCTGGAAACACACGACTGTAATCATCAAAAAGATAAAATAACGAAGAAAGACCAGCATCCGCCGCTGGAACACCGGTGGTATGAGATAACATATGTTTAATTGTCATGTCAGGATGAGATGTAAAAGGAGCAAAATCAAGATATTTTGAAGCAGAATCTTCAAGATCTAATTTTCCTGTCTCAACAAGCTTCATAATTCCAAACGCAGTTATTGATTTCGTTATACTTCCTATCCCAATAAGCGTTTGAGGAGTCATAGGAAGAAATTCTTCTAAATCTCGAGCACCAAATCCCTTTGAGTATATCATTTTATCCTCTTGAATTATAGAAATTGAAAGTCCAGGAATTCGATGCCTTCGCATATAAGTTCGTATGATTTTACCTAAGGATTTAAATTTATCATCCATCAATTATTCACAAATTTTTCTAATTTATTATGATTAAATTAATTTTCTGAGATTGCACGATGGAACTTCTCGGTATGATTAAATTAATAGTAGAACTTATCTATAAGTACCTTCCCATTAGTAGTGAATCGTATTCCTTCTAATTCCAAAAGTCTACGTTTCATCTCGCTTCCACCTTGAAATCCTCCAATCTCTCCATTCGATTTAATTGCTCTATGGCAAGGGATAATGATAGGAAAAGGATTCTTAGCTAGCGCATTTCCGACTACCCTTGCACTTTTTGGATGGTTAATAGCTCTTGCTATTCTTTTATAGGTGCTAATCCAGCCTCGAGGAATCTTTGCTTCCGCTTCTAATACTTGTTTTTGAATAGGAGAACAAATACTAAAGTCTAATAAGTACTGGTCGAATTTTTGAGCTCTTCCATTTAAAAACTCTTGAATTTTATTCCCTATCGAATTGATTAAGCTGGATGTATTTTGTTTAATATTCTGGAAAGCATCATGAGCCTTAGCTTCGGATTTCTTTTCGGGATCACTAAGAAAAATTCGTTGCACGAGCACTCTAGTGTTTTTTTTAATCCAAATGATGGTAAATGTTTGAAACGGAGAAGGAAAAATAGTAAAAAATTTACTTTCCATGCCTAAATACCATTTTTAAAAGAATTTAAGCTTTTATTTTATATATATAATTCTTCGTGAAAGAATCGTTTTACGAACTCGTTCTAAAGTTGATGATTAGCTTGATGCTCAGGAAGGTTATAATAGAATATGCGCCGTCCGGGGATCGAACCCGGGTTACCGGCTTGGAAGGCCGGAATCCTACCACTAGACTAACGGCGCGAGTATGTTAACTAAAATAATAAAGCATGTAAGATTAATGTACAACCAAAAAAAAACTTTCTCTTATTTTAAGTTAAATTATATTATTCACAATTTCATAGAAATTGATGATTTTGTTTAATACTATTGAAGCATCTAAAGAATATTTCGAAATAGAAATCAAATCTTTTCCTAAATCCAAAATATTTTGAGAGAAAAAGCCTTTTTGAAAGCCACCAATAATTATAATCTCATTTTTCGATGAATCTTCTGGAAATATGCTGAGATGATGTTGAATTAATCTTCCTTTGGAGCTTAATATCTTAATATCCTT
>SDNW01000016.1 GCA_004524725.1 Promethearchaeota archaeon | reverse complement strand
GTACCTGAACTCGGATCTCAAGGGGGAGACATCATCGAGGAAGGGGATGTTCTCGCTATCGAAATTTTTGCCTCAACAGGACGGGGATCAGTTCATGCAACTAATGCCTCCTATATTTATGAATTAAATCCTTATACGGGAAGAGTACCATTAAGAAGAAAAGCCTCAAAGCAAATTTTGGGATTTATCAATAAGAATTATAAAACTTTGCCTTTTGCTGAAAGGTGGTTGGCAAAAGAATTTCAAATGGGAATTGTCTTTGGTCTTGAGGAACTTGTAAGGACCAATAAATTGAAAGCCCATTATGTATTAGCAGAAGAAAAAGGAATTTTTGTTTCTCAAACCGAAGAAACAGTATTAGTTTCTGAAGATGGATATGAACAATTAACTTAGATGGCTATTCATTTGAATATGAAAAAAATGAAAATCTGTTTAGTTTCATTAACGGTTTCCCCGGATAGTGCCGATGGAGAGGCTAAAGTTGTTCGTTCGCATTTTGATTATTTAAGGAAGAGGGGTTATGATGTAAAATTAATCTCTGGCAAATGGAGTACGGATTTAAAGCATCCAGATATAATTCAATTTGACTTACTTCGAAAACGGTTCCTATGGGTTTTCCATTTTAATTACCAAGTCATCAAATTCCTTCGAGGTCAAAATTTTGATATTGTGCATGCAAATAGTGCTAAAGCAGCGATCCCCGTGCTTTTTTCAAATAGGAAAAAGTTAATCACCACTATTCATGATTTTACTCCTTTCGAAACACAATTAACAAGATTCCCGTTTGAAAAATATTTAATTAAATTTATTGCTTACAAATCGGCGATAATTACGACAGTTTCTAACACGATAAGAAATAAATTTAAGAAGTTTCTTCCTGGTATTGACTTAAATAAAGTTTTAACTATCTATAATGGGATAGAGGAAAGATTTAAGCCTTATCCTCGAAAAAGTGCAGAATTAAAACGAAAATTAGGGCTTGAAGGACCAATTATATTATACATTGGACGAATAACTGCGTATAAAGGCGTAGATTATATCATTTCGGCGTACCATATTGTGAAAAAAACCAATCCTAAAGTTAATTTAGTAATTGGCGGTACCCCTGACTTTTTAATGGAAAAACAGTATCAGAAATGGATAAAACAACATCAAGATATATCCTTTGTTGGTTATATATCCGAAGAAGAATTACCATACTATTATTCTATGGCGGATATGTTTATTAACTATTCTTTCTCATCGGAAGGATTCGGATTAACACCTCTCGAAGCACTCGCCTGTGGAACGCCCATCATTTGCTCTTCAATAAAGGTTTATAAAGAAATCTTTGAGGATTCTGCCTTATTCATTCCTCCGAAGAACTCAAAAAAATTAGCAGATTCTATTATACAACTTCTTAGCGACAAGAACTTAAGAGATGAATTAATTCAAAATGCACAAAAAGTATTATCTAAATATAGTTGGGATGCTGTTATCAATAGATTAGAAAAGATCTATACACTCTTTAATCCGAATTAGACCATAAATTTTCCTTCACGATATTAAAACATAATGTATTAGGATTTTCAAATTCATTAATTCTTTTTTTAAAAGAGATGTTAAATCTATTAGAGCCTATACTCTTGGAAAGAATTTCTTTTGATTTATGGATAATTAATTCAGTATCTTTAATATGATACAATGGAAACCCATTTTCTATTAGAAATTTTTCCTGGGGTGCCGTATCTCCTGGAAAAAATTCTATACTCGGAACATTAAGGAGACTTGATTCACGTACTATCGTTCCCCCTCCACTTATAACCAATCGCGCAAAAAAGCATAGATCCACCATATTGGGCATGTATCTTGAAATTATAATCTTCTTATCATTTCGAAAATTTTTTAATTTAGATTTTAAAAAGTTTTCTTGCTTCTGCGTCCTTACCAGAAGTAAATATTTGAAATCTGGACACGCTTCATAAATTTTAGGAAAGAAACGACTAATAAGTGTCTCTTCTGCCGGCAGTTGTTCTATAAAATAACTTGCAAAAGAGGGTTCACTTCTCATGATTATATATTCTCCCTTTTCTAAATCAAATTTTTCTAATATATTTTGATTAGGAACGTAATCAGACAACCAAGCAATCTCATCTATGCCATTATACCTCAATAATTGCTCATGTTGAGCACCTAGTTTAACATAATCTTGTATTGGTATGCAATTTGGAGTAATAATATTATCTAAATAGGGAAATATTAGCTTACATACATGTTTATTTCTTGGTTCATCATTGTATCCAATAGATGGAATGTTTAACCCATAGGATATTCGGGTACCTTCCACTGAGGAAAAAGTTACAAAATAATCCGGTTCAAATTTTGTTACTAGCGGAAATAACTGTTCTAATCGGATAATATACTCTTTTAATTTATCCTCTAATTTTTCTCCTCCATGTTTGCCTATTTTATGATATTTAATATTTAAATCATCCAAAATCTTGAATGTAGCATCATAATCTCTTGCGGTTATAAGAAGATTAGTATTAAGACTTTGAAATTTAGCGATTAATGATTTAAACATTATTCCTGTCTTGGGTTCTTCGATATCTATCCATATTCTCTTCTTTTCTTTCACTTAAATACACCTAATCATGATTCAATAGCAATTTAATTCCAATCATCTGGAACTTTCTTTAATACTTTAGCTGGGTTTCCTATGAGAATATCTGCTTTCTGAGTATTTTTTGTCACTACAGAACTGGCTCCCACGATCGTTCGCTCTCTCAAGGTTATATTCGGCAAGATCACTGCATTCGCACCAATTGAGACATAACTCTCAATTATTGGTCCTTTGAGTGGATATTTTTTTCGCATCATATATTTATCATTTGTAAGTTTGCTATATGGTCCCATAAAAACAAAATCTCCAATCTTCGAATATAGAGGAATATAGACTCCTGTTTGAATACTTACATTCTTACCAATGATGACGTTTCCATCGATTACACTATTAGTCCCTATTAAAGTATTCTCCCCTATTTTGGTATTTTCTCTTATGAGCACATTATGTCCAGTTTGACAGCCTGATTCCATATATACATCCGAATAGATAATTGTTCCAGACCGAATAGTATTATTTTCACCTATAGTAACTAATGCACCTTTAGATTCTATCTTTATTGTTTTTGATTTAATTATTCTTTGTAGTTTATCTCGCTGTGGATGACCGATGATACATCTCTCCCCAATATAAGTCCCTTTTTTTATTACAGCTTCACCATAAATTATTGCTCCTTGAGAAATATAGACATTCTTTTCAATTATTACTCCTCTTCCTATGATACAAGAAGCGTCAATAAAAGAATCATCATGGATCTTGGCTTCTGAATGAATTTTTTCTATTTTATTATTATTTTCTTGCTTCATATCAACTCATTAGTTCTATTTTGAAATTAAGACATACATATATATCTAAAAGTTATCATGATTTGCATATACAAGGATTTGAATTGCATTTACTACATTTATTAGGATATTTATGCTTTAAAGCATTTTCTAATTCGATATCTAATAAATTTGCGATAGAACTAGTCCAAGCAATAATATCTGCTATTTCTTCTGAAATCTTTTCCTTATCTAAATCAGTTCCCTTTAATAAGGTCGCGAGTTCTCCAATTTCTTCCATTAACCATAAAAAAGTACTCTTAATCCCTCTAGCTTGATCTTTCTTAAAATATAGTTCTTTGATTAATTTTTGAAATTCTGAGAATCTCATAATTAAAACTTATGCAAATAGCCAATTAAAGACTCCTAACCAAGCAAAAACTACCACTAGAATTAAAGCTAAGGCAAATATTACAGTAGCAACAGGTCCAACCTTTATTCCAATCGAACTATCTTCAAAAAAACGCATTAAACCCGCACCACCTAAAGGCATTGGAGCATTACCACTTCTTCTTTTTTTTCGTCTTGATTGCACTCTTCGTGAGGACATCTTTATTTCACTCAAAATAATTTTGATTATATTAATATAAATTAAGACAAATATTAAGGTTTATTTTGAAAGGAAGAAAAAAAATATAATAAATTTTTATTTGGTGGCTTAATTATTTTAGATAATTCAAGGTTGATATGAGAAAAGTTATGATAAGAAAAAACACGAAAATACTTTTCATTGCTGGAATCTTTATACTAACTATAGTATTCTCCTCTATTCAATTCCAATCCGAAAATCAATTTGCTACTTCTGAGGAACCAACTGAATTATTTTCTTCAACAAATTTGGAAGGTGCTGAAGATTTAATCATTACAAATTTATTAAGGAATGTTAATGTAAGTGCTTATGGGATTATTAATATTCTTGATATAATAACCATATTAAATACCTATAATAATCCTATTTCTTCAATGCTAGTTGGTATTCCTTTAAATTTAACTGATAATTTGATTTTTTATCAAGCGAAAGGATCATATGCCAATTCATTGTATGTTGAAAAATCAAATTTGATTATGAACGATAATGAAATGTTGACTGTTTATTTTGATAGTCCTCTTCTACCAAATCAAAATGTAACTATATCATTCACTCATAGTTATGCTAATATTCCAAGTTATTTCTTTTTGGGAGATCAACAAAATATTCAATATATAATTAACCCCTTTCCCATATTGCCCTATAAAACGGAAAAGGACGTAAAAGCAATATTTAGAATGCCAGAGAATTCTGAAGTAGGTTACAATGAAAAAGTAGAAGATATCGGGGTTATGATATTAGAAAATATCTATGTATATGACTTGGATGAGAGTTTTATACTTGATTATTTGGATCCCTTCCTTGGAAATCTCAAAGAAGAGGAGAGACAAATAACAATCACATATCAGAATAGCGAACTTACAAAAATGCAAATTCAATCCATAAATCGCGAAGTCTTCATTTCTGCATGGGGTATAATTAAAATAAAAGAGGATATAATCATTGAAAATATTGGGGAGTTACCAATTCCCGAATTCTCACTTGAGATACCAAAATCATCAAAAAATCTTTATGTTTATGATGATATTGGTGATTTAGATATCTCTGATTTGAGTGAGAGTGAAGTTAATCTGGGATTTAGCATCTTTTCTATTACTCTAGCGGGTAAAAGAGCAATGTTACTTCCAAATTCTAAATATCAGTTTTCAATTGAATACAAACTACCTTTTGAGGAATATACTTCATTTAATTGGTTTGAACAATCTGTAAAAATTGATTTACTAACCAGTTCTCATGAATTTTATGTAATTGAGGAGAATGTCAATATCATTATTGAAGGCTGTAATAATATTGAATCACTCTCTTTACCTCCAGATGCGATTATTCAATCTCGGGGATCGACGATTCTTACTTATAATTCTAAAAATGTGAGTCCAATTGAAACATTAATAGTTCAATTTACTTATAGTGTGGATCTCTTTAACTTATTACTTCGACCGTTGACTATTATGCTAATTTTAGCATTAATAATGTCATTTTACGTTGTGCTCATTAAAACTCGTAAAAAGCAAGAAGAAGAGGATGAGTTAAGAGGTGAATTTATTCCATTCAACGAAATCCGTGAGTTTTGCTCTCTTTTTGAAGAGAAAAATGCTTTAATGCTGGAAATTAGAAGAGCTGAAGAACAAACTAAACGAAAAAAAATGGCTAAGAAAACATTCAAAAATATTTTAATTAAAAACTCTACAAAAGTCGATCAAATTAAACAAGAAATACTCCCATTCAAAAAAACTTTAATGGATACTAATGAAACTTTTGAAAACATAGTTAAGAAATTAGATATTTTAGATGCAGAGAGAATAAGTGTAGATGATAGTTTAAATTTACTGGAAACACGATATAAAAGGGGTCGCTTACCTTCAAAGGCAGCATACCAGAAACTTTCAGATGATTTCATAAAAAGAAGAAAAAAGATAGATAGAACCATCGATAAATTAATTCAACAATTACGTAGCTATTTATTATAATTTACTTATTTTATGTGAAAAAACATATGAAACCATGGTTATTAGATATATTAGCATGCCCAATCGACAAAAAATATCCATTAAAATTATATATTTTTTCTTTTGAAAATCCTAACGAAATTTTCTCTTCGATATTAGAAATTGCGAAATATAAAGATCTTAAAAGAATTAAATCAGAAAACATTGTCAAGACATCTCAAGTAGATGGAGAACTTAATGTTCAAGATGATATTGTGTTGGAAAAAACACCAGTACTTTCTTATCTTGATTTAATTAAGCGAAGTCTTGATGAATTAGAAAGTGTAGTGGATCTAACTCAAATAAAAAGCAGTAAGACACTTCTTAATTATATCCGGTCTGATATTTATAAAAAAATAGAAAATACTTCTAAAATTTTACCGAAAAATGATTTGGATAATATCCTACCTGAGTTAGTCATTATCAATAAATACAAATTCGAAATTGAGATTGAGACTGGGATATTGTTTTGCCCTGAATGTAAAAGATGGTTTCCCATCATCGACACTATCCCCCAAATGCTTCCCGATGACTATCGTGATAAAAAACTAGAGCTTGAATTCTTAAAAACCAATAAAAATTTATTAGATGAAAAATTTCTACAACAAGACTTAAAACCTTTTAATCTCTAGTTTTTAGGTTTTATTATATGAAAAGAGCCCGGTGGTGTAGTGGCCAAGCATCTGGGGCCTTGAACCCCGTGACCACGGTTCGAATCCGTGCCGGGCTATTTTTCTTTTCTTTTATATAAGTAATGAAATATAAAATATTTAATAACAACAAATATTCTCCTCTTTAGCTTTGAATTATTTTTAAAAATGGATTGGTATCGATGGTTCAATTGGATGAGTTAAACTGGGGCTTAATAGAAATTTTAAATTTAGTAATAATCTTCATCATCGGATTTATAATTACTTATTTAATAATACCCCTTATAATAAGGTTCATGAAAAGGAAACAATTTATTGGATATGATATCCATAAAGCCTCAAAACCTGAAGTAGCCGAATCTGGAGGAGTTAGTATCGTTTTTGGTTTTTCAATGGTGTCAATTTTTCTTATGATCTTTTTTCCAGTTTTCTTTAATGAAATCTTGATTTTTAGTTTAACAGTTATTTTATCAGGAATAATTGGATTTATTGATGATAGGATTCGTTTACGCTCAAGATATAAAATATTATTTACAATTTTTACTGGTGCTTTAATATTCTTTGCGAATTTACTTGGATTTATTGATATTCAATCACCAGTAATCCCATTTTTAGGTAAACTACGATTAACCGTAATTTATCCGTTGTTAGCTCCGATCATTGTTGCTGTTTTCGCAAACACTGTAAATATGTTGGAAGGCTATAATGGTGAAGGTTCAGGATCATGTCTGATTGCTTTGATCTTTTTATTCATATGTGGTTTGCTTTGGAACTCTGCCGAAGCGATAATTTTCACTGTAGGAGCTATCAGTGTGATTATCCCTTTCTTTTTATTTAATAAATACCCTGCGAAAATTTTTCCTGGAGATGTTGGTACCCTCGCAATGGGATCCATTTTAGCATGCATAGCACTTTTCGCTTCCCTCGAAGCAGCTGTTTTTTGTGCCCTTCTCATCCATGTCTTCAACAGTTTTTATGTACTTTATTCAGTAAAAGGTTTTTTAGAAAGTTCAGATATATTAGAAAAAAAAAGTGATGTTGTTCTATTACAAAATGATTTAATTAAAGCATCAGATCATAAAGAAGCAGCACTCACATTGCCACGTTTAATACTAGCGAGGGGAGCTTTAAAGGAGAATCGATTAGTTATTAATATCTATATAATATCATTAATTTGTGGTTTCTTCTCGATAATTACAACATTAATAATGTTAGGAACCTTAGGACTAATTGAAATATCTATGATAATTATAGCTATAATTATTTTTGGAATATTAACAATTCTTTTGCTTTATTTTTACCCTCAAATAAGGGGTATTATTGCTTTAATGATCATTCTTTTGGTGGCTTTATCATCACTTTTATTTTTCATTGATTTCTTTATAATGTCGATTGAATTTCCGAATATCAACTTATTTGGTATTTCAATACCTACTAACTTAATAATTTCTTTTGTTCTTGTTATACCCGTTTTATTACTTTGGTATTACTTGACAATTCGATATTTTTGGAAAGAAATTAAATCAATGACAGTGAAAAATGAAATTTAAAATTTTCTCGATACTTTAATAACTTTATTTAAAGTTTATTTCAAATCAAATTAGTTTTACTTATGAAAAAAATCATACGTTCTCTAATATTTGGTAGCTTTCTACTTCTAAGTATCTCATTTTTCATGGTTTTATTTCTATTTTCTTTATCAATCAATTTCTTAATACTTCTCCAAGATTGGACCTTCTATGCAATGTTAATTTTATTTCTAATTATCATTGAAGAATTCATTCGATGGGTAAAACAGGGAAGCAGAAGCGAAATGAGCGATTTAGTTGCAATCCTCTTTTTTTTCTTCTTGATTTTTTTTTTCACAAAAGATATTTTTACATCAATAATTGGAGCATTTTCAGTTTATTTATGGTTTGGAATATTTGAACTAAAAGAATATCCGGTTTTAAATAAATTATTAATTATTTCATTGGTTACCTACAATCTAATATTCATTTCTGGTATTATATCTAATTATCTTCACAATCCATTTATCTTCAATACTTCATTTGCCTTTTCTTTTTGGGTTATTTTAGGTTTAGGTTTTATCCTATTTGGACGTAAATATATCGTTATATGGAGATTTATGTCACCAGAATATCTAACTCTTCTACTCTACATAATTGCTTGGCTTGCAGTTGTATTTATAAACCAGTATACTCCCTTAAATTTTATTAGTCAAAACCCTCTCGATCTCTCGAATTTAAGACCCTTCGATTTTTTTTTAAACATCTATTTTATTCTTATTCTTGTTAATTGGCTAATATATTTCCTCTCAGGTCCCCTTTTAGATAAATTATTAGGAATCAAGCGATTAAAGGATGACAATTTAATCAATATAATAAATAATGTTAAATCTGATATGGGAATTAAAAAAAGGGTAAAAATTGGAATAGGAAATTATCCTATTTTAAATGCTATGGCATATGGCTCTTTTTTAGATCGGAGGATTGCGTTAATTGCCGAGGATGAAACTCTAATACCCCAGGACGAGCTTAAAGGTATTGTCGCTCATGAATTTGCCCATTCTAAAAAAAATCATACCTTAATCATAACTTTGATCACTTCTATTGATTTGATAATTAGAATGCTACTGGGTTTTCCAGCAACATTCTATGATTACACCTTTGGAGACCCTCAAATCCCATTTTTTAGTTTCTTTCTAATAAATATTGCGATTTATATCCTAATCTATATCTTTGTTAGATTTTTAGAAGGGAAGGCAGATCTTTATGCAAAAAAGAGGGGTTATGGGAAAGAATTAGTTAAAGCCCTTTATAATTTAGAGAGCTTTTATGCTACGGGACGACAAATTGGCTTAAACACTATGCTACTATGTGATGAAAAAATAAATCGCGAACACCAAATCCTCAACTATATAGAGACCGCAGAATATATTTATTCTTCATTAATAGAACCCTCTCGTCTCTCTTTACTTAGCAACTTCTTGAATTCTCACCCTCCAACTTACTATCGAGTGGCATCAATTCTAGGAGAAGGCTTAACTCCTTCAAAAGAAGCATTTTTACCCTTAATATGTCTAAAAAAATCAAAAATTAAAAAATATGGAAAGAAATTCGAATCTGTACGAGAAAAATTTGAGCAAATAGCCACTCAGAAATTCTCTCAGTTTTTCGAGATTGAAAATATTTCTGATTTACTAAATAAACTAAATCGAAAAGAATTATTTGAATTAGATATAAATAAAGACTTTTTGTTCAAAAACAAGTTAAATAATAAATTTATTCTTGGAAGACTAAGAGATGTTTACTTTAATGATAGTATTTGTGAAATTGATGCATTTACTGTTTATGATATCAAAAATGAACGGGAGATTCACTTAAAATCTAAATTATATCAAAAAACACGAGTCTTCATGGATGGCCTTTATTTTCTCGATAAAAAAACTCCTCTCATTTTAAAAGATATAGAATTGAATGAAAATTATGATGATGCGAATTATGTCTTTGTTAAAGAAGATAATTCTCTCTTTAAAATGAAAATTAAAGATATTAAATTACCTAATTCTATTCAAATTTTAAATAATTTCATAGATCATGATGTCTTTTTTAAAAATAAAGGAAAAACCCAGATCTTCCACTGCTCGGGAATTAAATTCAACGGTAGTTATGGTGATATTGAAATTAAACTTACTAACATTTATTCTAAGGAGCAAAACCGTCTAATGCACTTAAAAGTGAAAGATTTAATTATAAGACCGAGAAACATCTTTATAGTTATTGGAAAGAATAAACTCTTTAGAGAATCGGAGATAGATATAATTAAATGGCTTATAGAGAAACAGTGTAGAGTGTTTATATTTTTAAAAAAACCCGTAAATAACTTAGAAATAGGTTATGTGTCTTCTTTGATTTATGGTCAAAAAGAAGCAACAGAAAGCCTAGATGTGAATTCCATTAGTATATTTAATATTTTTGGTCAAAAACTAACTATCCCTTACAAATCAATTGAGATTATTTCTTTTGAATCTGAGACTGCGTTCATTCAGAGAAAAAAGGATACCAGTTTCTTGAGTAAGATTGGATATAAAATTCAAAAAAGAATAAAACCTCAGAAGATTATATATCTTAATAAACTTTAATTTACATGAGCATTTCACCTAGGATATCATGCCAAGTAAGATAAGAAGTATTTTGCATCTATTAAGAATTAGGCAATATTATAAAAATGGGTTAATCTTCGTTGGTATTTTCTTTAGCGAAAGATTGTTTGATTTTTCACTCTATTTTTCTCTTGTAATTGGATTCATCTTGCTATGCTGCTCGTCGTCCTTTAACTATATTGTAAATGATCTACGAGATCTTGAAAGTGATAAGATTCACATAGAAAAAATCAGAAAAAAGCCTTTAGCCTCTGGAGAAATATCTAGGACTTTTGCAGTAATATTATTGGTTTTGTTGGCAATGATTATGGTTTTAGGAGTAGTATTTGTGATTCCTAATTTAATGTTTGCCCTAATGCTAATTACAATTATCATTACAGGACAAATTTATAATTTAATCTTTAAATTTTATGCGTTCATTGATATTCTTGTGCTTTCTACGGGATATCTATGGAGAACTTTAGCAGGATGCGCTTTAATCAATGAAAATTTGTCTGCTTGGTTATTTCTAGCAATTTTTGAAGTTGCTATGTTCTTAAGTATTGCTAAACGAAGAGGAGATCTAGTTTTTCTTGGCAAAGATAAAGCGGTTGAGCATAAGAAAGTCTATGATCAATATTCACTCAACCTTCTTAATCAATTTCACACGATTATTGCAACCTCCCTTTTTATGACTTATTCATTATACTTGATCCTGAAATTCAATTTGCTTGAACCCGAAACTGTTAATTTCAATGAATACGTTGCGATATTTACTATTCCAATTTCGCTATATATTATCATGAGATATATGTATTTAACCTCATCTAAACCTGAAATTGCTCGAAAAGCCGAGATAGCCTTTTTTGATAAAGGAATCATCATCGCCGGAATCTGCTTAGCCATTACTCTTTTTTGGTCATTTTACTTCGATATTCTAATTATGTAATTGCTAATTTATGGGCTTTGGAATATAAATTGAAAAATGGGAGCGCCTTCCCACAAATCATCATTTTAGAAGCTGTCCCCAAAAATAAGGTTAGTTTTTTCTCAAATAAGTGATTGTAGAATATAGCGATGATTATAGAATTTCTAGTTAAAAAACTCTACGGTTTTAAAAAATCTAGGACCCCTCAACATCCAAAAATATCAAGAAAAAAAGCATAAGACTTATAAGTATACGAACCTAACAAATTATTTAACGAACTATACAAAAAAAATTCAATAATAACAATATGTGATTAAAATATGGAAAAAAAAAATATTGCAATTACGGTACTTATCATTGCATTAGTAGCTTCGGGAGTAGGAAATATCGTTCTCGTTGTTATAGGCAATCCTCCTAGTGGTCCACCCTCTGCGGGTACAACTTTTGTAATGGCAACTAGTTCTGGACCCTCTTACTTAGAACCTGTTAATTCCTGGGATAGTGCCTCTAATGATGTGCTGGAACAGGTAGTTGAGACTTTATTCTTTTGGGATTTATCTGATGTCGATTTACCTATGATTAATGTGCTTGCCTATTCATATTACTTCGTTGACACTACAACTATTCAAATTAGACTAAGAGAAGGAATTAAGTTCCATGATGGAACTGAATTCGACGCTGCTGCCGCCAAATGGAATTTTGACAGATTACTCTTTCTTACCAATTGTTCAGGAGACAACACTGTTGCGGTAGCTCAAACTCAATCTTTATGGATGAATCCTGATGGTGTAACTCCCATCATTTCGAGTGTCACGGCTGTGGGGGACTATAACATTACCATTACTTTAAGCAACCCATATGCCCCAGTTATTAGCACTTTGACCTATATAAATGCGGGTATGATCTCTCCAACTGCTCACGCAGCCCAAGATGAGAGCTTTATTCCTCTTACCACTGATAAATTGGTTGGAACGGGTCCATATAAGTTTGTAAGCTACACTCCTAGTGTTGAAGTAAGATTTTCACGTTGGGAGGAATATTGGCAAGGACCTGGTAACTTCGAAACAGTAATCTATGCTATTTATAGTGATTCAACAACTGCTCATAACGCTTACCTTGGAGGAACTATTGATTGGAATCAAATGTATGCTGATCAAAACCTCGCAACTTATGAAGCAGATGATGATTTTGTAGTATATAGATTCACTGAAGATACTGGAAAACCAAGTCTTGTTTACCAATATATTGGATTGAACAATGTCAAGCTAAATGTCACATGGAGAAGGGCACTTGCCTATGCTATAAACTATACGTATTGCCATCAAGTAATAAGACAAGGCAATGCAATTAGAGCTGTGTCGCCCATTTCCCCTGGTTTTGGTGCTACATATAACTCAAGCATTGTTCCAGGTGTAACTGACTGGATTCCACCAAACGACGGAGACATAGCAACTGCCCGTTCAATTATGCAATCAATGGGATTTGGTACAACATTTACGACTGACGATGAGTGGAAGGCTATCGCAAATGGTTCTGCGGGTACCCCCTTCAAAACTGTAAGGAACACCTATAATACTGGAAATCAATACAGAGAAGACTTATTTGTTGCCTTAACCAATTGGTTCTCCTTAATTGGAGTTGCGGTTGAGGATGATGGAGTAACCTTTTCTGAGTTCCTTAACTATTTGAATAACATTGGTACGGGTCCTGATGAAGGATGGAATCATTTAGAAGTGTACGCTATTGGTTGGGGTCCAGATTATCTTGATCCTTACAATATGATTGACCCATTATTCAATAATGCGTCAACCTCGAACTCTGCACAAGTCAACGATCCTGTGCTTCAAACTATGATGGCTGATGCGTTGGCTGAAACAGATGCGACTGCTAGAGCAAATATTTATAAAGATCTTCAATATTACCTAGCAAGTAACTTCTTCCACATTCCTATCTACCATTCCAAGGTAACTCATACTTGGAGAGCAGATATCTATGGTGAAGGAATGGCAAATGCAATGGGTTCCACAAGTATCTATCCTATCTACAGAGGACTTTTTCCTCTTGATTAGGATAGAATAAACAAAAAGCATAAATTTAATCTTTTTTTTTTTTATCTATCTATTCTTAAAATATCGTTTATTTTGTAATTATGCTTTTCTTCAAATCATATCATAGACATCCGACAAAAATAAAAACTTTTAAAGCAGATCTCGCACCTATTGGTTTTTATTTCGATATATTGTCTACAGAAATCTTTCAGATCCCAATCCTTCCGATCCCCTTGAGAATCGATAAAATATCTAATGGAGAACCAACGTTATTCATACCATTTAATCAACAAAAGTTAGAAAAGGCCTTTAAAAAGTACAATCTAACAATCGATTTTCCAAAATTTTATAAAACAGGAATTTCCAATTTATTAAATTATACACGGATAAAGCAGAAAGAAATTACATTGAGACCTTTAGAAAGCTCTAAAGTTAGAGAATGGTGGGTTGCCTCAAATAATATTTGCGCGTCCATTCCTGATATGGTTGAGTCATTCACATATATCAATACTCAATTTCTTAAGACTTTTTACAAGATTGATAAGAACAATATCGATATAGAACTCAACCGAGAAAGCTATAGCAATTTACTAATAGCATATTGTGATTCTATAATTAAATATTTTCGTAGGAAGATTGAAAAAAATGTATTTCTTGTCGAAAAAGAGCAAAAATTTGAACTGGATGAACTATATTTGGAAAGAAGACAAAAATGCTACCCTAAAATTATTAATGTCGTGGTAAATGACATAGCTAAGGAAAAATCTCGCGAAATGGGATTTATACCATATCTAATCTATGATGATATTTTAGATAGCTTTATGTACAATAGAAAAGTTTTAGATAACCCAAAAAATGATTCGATAAGTTTAAAAGTTTACGAGCATAATCAAATAATTAATAAAACATCTACTATTGATAACAGTAGTACTGATTCATCCAAGTTCGAGCTTAAAGAGCTTGAATTAGATGAGATATTGTAGAATTTAGCTGGGATATCTATTATGAAATTTAAAAAAATTGAATTTGTTAGGCAGACAAATTTCATTCTGGCATTATTGTTAATCCATTTTGTATTCTTTGGTTACTTATCGAATGTATACAAGAAAAATATACGCACGGGTGTGTTGTTCTTACACCAGGTATTGTTTCCATCAATGTCTATATCTCTATTTTCACTATGGACGATTATTGTCGTAGTATTGATTATAGTCATGGTGTTCTTAGTGATTTTAACCAAGATTGGATTTTATGAAAATAAATTATTGATTGGTCTCTTGGCTCTTATTTCATTATTCTTAATCATACCGATAGTCTTGAAAGCACTTGTTACCCCAGGAGTTTTGGAAATAGCTATACAAGCCCCAGTAGCTGATTTCTCATTAGTTATTCTTGTAGGGATTGTATTTTTCATGGTATTTAGGGAACGGTTTTTTGAATATGGAATTCGAAATAGTATATGGTTAATTCCATTTATCATAGTACAATCATGGATTTGGTATTGGTTTATTAGTGGAGAATTTGATATCACCGTAATTGGAGCCTATTTTTTAAATATCAATAGCTATATTACGATATTAACCTTGCTGGGAATAAATTTGGCTGCTGCAATCTTAGGCGCGACAGCTCGAGAGAAATATAATGCATTTATTATGCGCACTAAAAAAATTGAGGTTTAAAATAAATTAAATAGGAGTTGTAATTAATGAGTCTATTAAAATATATTATAAGAAGGCTAATAATCGCTGTACCGGTAATTTTTGGGGTAATGACATTAACTTTTATATTATCACGACTTATGCCAGGAGATCCTGTATTGGCTTATCTTCCAGAAGGAAAAGTTAATTTGGAGATATATTACGCTACAAAACAGGCATTAGGTTTAAATGATCCAATTATTGTGCAGTACTTTCGCTACCTTGGTCAATTAATGATTGGTGATTGGGGAGTTTCCTTATCAATTGTAAAAGGTATGCCGGTATGGGACTTAATAATGTTATCATTGCCTCGAACAGCAGATATTGCGATTTTTTCGATGATAATTGCCGCATTAATAGGGATTAAGACTGGCGTAATTTCAGCGACCCATAGAAATAAAGCAAGGGATACCATATTTAGAGGTCTAACGCTACTTGGTGTGGCACTACCGGTATTTTTTCTGGGGATGTTGCTTCAATATACATTAGGATATGTGGTTAGGATAGATGGAGTTCCTCTATTGCCTACCACTGGTTTTAAAACTACCTCCTACCCAGATCCTGAGTTTGTAACAGGATTTAGGTGGATCGATGCTTTACTCTCTGGAGAGTATTATATGGTCACCGACTATTTCTATCACTTAATCCTGCCGGTATTTTGTTTAGCTTTTATATCTTTGGCATCAATCGTAAGGCAAACCCGTTCGAGTATGCTTGAAGTGTTAGAACAAGATTATGTAAGAACAGCTCGAGCAAAAGGATGCAAAGAGAAGGATGTTATTAATACGCACGCGAAAAAAAATGCAATGATACCTACTATTACTGTCATTGGATTAAGTTTTGGGGGATTGTTAACTGGCGCCGTTCTTACAGAAACAACGTTTGGATTAGCAGGGATAGGGGAGTTATTAGTTTTAGCCATTCGAAATACAGATTACTGGGTATTAAACGGACTGGTATTTTTCTTTGCATTAGTATTTATTCTGGTTAACTTGGCAACCGATGTAATATATGGTCTATTAGACCCAAGAATAAGATTTTAGGAAAACGATAAGGTGAGAAAAATGCAGAAGGAAATTGTATATGAAACTAAAATTGAAGAAGAAAGAAAAGAAACAAGCATAACTGAAATTTTTAAAAAGATTTTGAAGTGGATTGGTTCAAATCTGAAATTTCTATTTGTCCCATCATCACGAATAGATGAATTAACAATTAAAGAATACCAGTATGAAAAAACTATCAGTAAACGGAAGTTTATACGCCGATTTAAATCTGTCTTAACCATAATTGGTATTTTGTTGGTATTTTTTGTTGCTACACTAGCTGTTTTTCCTCATTGGCTTTCTCCATACACTCTTGAAGAAGCGATTAGCATATTCTATATAAATATTTGGGCACCACCATCACCAGACCATCTTTTTGGTACAACAAAATTTGGACGTGATGTTCTTGCAAGAATAGTTTTTGGAGCTAGAACGTCGTTAACTGTAGCGCTTCCCTCAATAGCATTGAGTGTCGTTTTTGGGGTAATCATTGGAGTCATTGCAGCATACTATGGAGGATGGATTGATGCAGTAATTATGAGAATAATCGACATTTTTCTAGCATTTCCCGCGTTAATATTGGCTTTAGTTTTTGTGGCTGTTTTTGGCAATATCTTCGATACGGGACCTCGAGTTGAGTATATTATGTTAGCGTGGGGAATTCTTGGAATACCATACTATTCACGTTTAATCAGAGGTAATGTACTACAAGCAAGAGAATTGCCATATGTCCAAGCTGCCCGAGTATCCGGGGCTGGAAATGCAAGAATTATGTTTAAACACATTTTACCTAACGTAATACAACCCATCATCATCTCAGTCACCTTTGATGTTGGTGGAATAATCTTAAGTTTAGCTGGTCTTTCCTTCTTAGGATTTAGTGATTATAGATTGATTGACTGGGGGAATGAAATTGCCGTTGGTCGAGAATATCTCTATACGGCTCCATGGGCTTCACTGTGGCCAGGTCTTTTCATTTTACTAGCGGTCTTAGGGTTTATGTTGTTAGGTGATGGATTAAGAGATGCATTAGATCCTCGATTGAAAAACTTATAGAGGATCATTAATTATTTTTTTTATTAATATAATCTTTAATTTAAATTTGGAGTAATTATTATTATGACTGAAAGCACTGAGGTGTTAACTACTTCTGAAAGTTCGACCAAAGCTGAATCTAACAAAAAACTCATTCAAATTAAAAATTTAAAAACATATTTTTATACTGAAGAAGGAATTGTTAAAGCAGTTGACGGACTCTCTTTTGACATTTATGAGGATGAAGTTATAGGTCTTGTAGGAGAGACTGGATGTGGTAAATCGGTTACCGCTCTTTCAATCTTAAACTTAGTACGAGCACCAGGAAAAATAATCGATGGTGAGGTACTTTTTAAGGGAAAGAATTTGGTGGAACTGAATAGAAAGGAAATGAGAAAATATCGGGGAAAAGAAATTACTATGATCTTCCAGGATCCACTGAATTCATTGAATCCTGTCATGAGTGTTGGGACTCAAGTTGGAGAAACATATCTACTCCATCAAAAAGAAATCCTCAAAGCAGAATTAGATAAGGAATTGCTTGAAAGAAAGAATCGGCGCCACGAAGCAAAAGAACTTAAAAGAGAATTAAAAGAAAAGGAAGAAAGACTAACTGAAGAAGAAAAACAAGAAATTGAACAGCAAATCGAACAAATCAAGGAAGAGACTGCCCACACGCCGGTTTTAAAAGATATTGTTAGAGATTATGCAGCCAATATCATTAAAGAAGTTGGTATTGCAGATTCAAAGAACATATTGGATCGCTATCCTCACGAATTGAGTGGAGGAATGAGACAGAGAGTGATGATCGCAATGGCTCTTGCATGCAATCCTGCTTTATTAATAGCCGATGAGCCCACTACTGCTTTAGACGTGACAATTCAGGCTCAAATCTTAGATCTTATGAAAGATTTAAAAGAAAAGTTTAAAACATCAATTTTGTTAATCACCCACGATTTAGGTATTATTGCAGAGTTGTGTGATCGTGTCGCGGTAATGTACAGTGGAAACATTGTAGAGTACGCTATAGCAGACCAATTATTTAAGAATCCAACTCATCCCTATACGAAAGGTCTCATCGCTGCTATTCCTAGTTTGGAAAAAAAAGACCAAAAACTACAGACTATTAGAGGAATGGTCCCTAACTTAATATATCCCCCATCTGGATGTAGATTTCATCCACGATGTGATTTTAGGATGGAGATATGTGATAAAGTAAAACCTAAATTAAGAGAGATTAGCGATAAATACTTTGTTGCATGCCATCTTTTTAATCCAAAATATAAGAATTCTCCTAAATATGAATGGAAAAAAGAAGAGAAAATTATAACATCTAAAATATAAAAATAAAAAAATTATTAATAAAAGATTAAACCATGACTGAAATAGAAAAAGAAAGTATAAGTCATCCAGAAGATACAGACATTCCCGAGAATGCTATAATTTCTGTCAGAAACCTTAAAACCTATTATCCTATCTACGGAGGGATTTTTAAACGAAGAATTGGTGATGTAAAAGCCGTTGATGGCGTCTCATTTGATCTAATAAAAAAAGAATCTCTGGGTTTAGTAGGCGAAAGTGGATGTGGCAAGACTACCATCGGTAATACGATTTTAAGTCTAGTTCCAAAGACTTCCGGGGAAATTTACTATAAAGGGCAATTAATCGTTGAAAAAGCAACGGGACTCGATCGATTTAGGCATAAAGAAGAAGGTCTAAAAAAGAAAAATATCTTGTTTGATACAGAATTAAGAAAGAAAATACAAATGGTATTCCAAGATCCTGACTCGTCTTTAAATCCCCGGTGGAAAGTTGTTAATGTTATTGGGGAACCCTTAAGACTGCTCATGGGAATAAGTAAAAGAAGTGAGATTAGAAGGCGAGTATTGGAATTGTTAGAAACTGTATCAATGAAAGCAGAACATCTTGATAGGTACCCTCATGAATTTTCTGGAGGACAAAAACAAAGAATTGTTATTGCTCGCGCATTAGCGTGCAATCCAGAAGTTATTATTCTTGATGAACCGACCTCTGCTTTGGATGTATCCGTACAAGCCCAAATCCTTAATCTTCTTAGAGAATTACAACAAAAATTCGATTTATCATTCTTATTTATAACTCATGATCTTACTGTAGTACAACATATTACAGATAGAATCGAAGTTATGTATTTAGGAAAATTCGTTGAGGGCGGTACTACAGAAGCAGTCTTCCGAAACCCCGCACACCCCTATTCACGAGCACTTCTATCGGCTAGACCCACTTTTGATCCAACTTCTAAAAGAAACCGGATAATTCTGGAAGGAGATGTCCCAAGCCCGGTTAATCCTCCTTCTGGATGTGCTTTTCATCCAAGGTGCTATGAAATGGATAAACATGATAAATGTGGGATCAAAAATCCCGTTCGCGTAGACTTAGAGGGTGACCATTATATGTATTGTCGACCTTTCCTAGACGAAGAAAAATCATATGAAGGAATGGAATATATATCTGACTAAATTTTCTTTTCTTTATTATTTTATTTTAGTTTTTATCCTTCTATAGTAAAGATATTAAATTATTTTTCTTTTTTATTGCTTATGTCGAATTCTCCCTCTAAAGTATTCATAATTAAAACTAGCTCTAACTCGATATTAGAAGATTATAAAAAATTACTCCATTTAACCGAATACCAAAAATATTATGATAAAGACCAAAAAGTTATAATTAAATTAAATTTAAGCTGGTCTAAATTTTTTCCGGCATGCTCTACTCCACCTTGGCAATTAGAAGGTCTTTTAAAGACGATGATTGAGGATGGTTATCGATCTCAGAACTTATTTACAGCAGAAAACAGAACTGTAGTCACGAATATAGAACGAGGTTTACGAGGAAATAAATGGAATCCTATTATCAGAAAATATAACGCTTGGTTTGTTCCGCTTACACGTATCCCGTTTGTATCATATGAATCTTTGCGTTCCAAATTCTTAAGACTTAAAAATACACAATTGTTTGCTTTGGATACTAAGATTTTTCCTGAAGGATTTAAAATTCCTAAATTTTATGTTGGAAAACCTATAATACACCTTCCGACCATGAAGACGCATGGACACACGGGAGCGATGGGGGGAAAACTTCAGAGAACAAAAGGAAAAATGATACATGGTGGGATTACTTGTGCTATGAAAAATGCCTTTGGTGGTTTGTTAACTAAACGGCGACATTTTTCCCATCAATTCATGTCAGAAGTCCTAGTGGACTTATTGATCATTCAGAAACAAATACATCCTGAGATTCTAGCGGTCGTGGATGGTACGGTCTGTGGGGATGGCGCGGGACCAAGGGTTATGATTCCACGTATTAAAAACTATATTTTGGCGGGATATGATCAAGTGGCAGTGGACGCTGTTGTGGCAAAAATGATGGGTTTTGAACCACTTAACTTACCCGCAATCAAAATGGCTCACGATGAAGGATTAGGATGTGGCGATGTAGATCAAATTGAAATTATTGGACAAGACATATCAGAAGTTAATTGGAATTTTAAAGTAAAACGAAGCTTGGTAATTTGGGGTGATCAGATGGTCAGAAAGGGGTCATTACAATTCATTTATCCCTTGTTTAAAAACGAACTCTTCTTTTTGGGTCCGACTATGGCTTCGAAAATCTATCATGATATGATATGGTATCCTACAATTGGCAAAAAACGCATAAAACAGTTCAATAGAACCGAATGGGGCGCACTCTTTAAATCATATCCCGAAAGCTAAACTAAATTTTATGGACTAGCTATACTATGTTTTCTATTAACTTGATATAATTTTCATCATCATAACTATTCTCAAGTTTAAAATGTATTAAAAATTCAATCGATCCCCCCTTACCCAGAATCGGGGACTTTATAACTGCTTGAGGAAATAACTTATTCTTTGTACTCCATTTCAGAAGATCTTGTAAAATCTCTCTAAGAGAAGCCTTATTTTTAATAATTTCAAATTTCTGTTCTTCATAAAAATTAGTTTCGAAAATTGGTTTAACTAAAACGACTATATCACCCACAATTTTGAGAAAATTCAATAAATTTGGCAGTACATCTTTTAATGAAGAGAAGGTAATGTCTACCACTACAATATCTACTTTCTCTCCGAGACTACTTAATTTACGAGCATCCACTCCTAAAAGTGCTATCACCTGTTTTTTATTGCACAATAACGATGGATGTAAAAGATCTTTGGCTGTATCGATAGCATATACTTTTAGCGCCCCATGCTTGAGAAGACAGTCGGTAAATCCTCCTATTGATGCACCTATATCTGCACAGATTTTTTGTTTCACTGTAATTGAAAAATCATTTAATGCTGCTTCTAACTTTAAACCTCCCCTCCCAACATAGGGAAATGGAGCTTTAAGGGAGATTTCATAAGAATTATCGACTTTCTTACTCGGTTTTTTAATAAGGCAACCATTAACTAAAACATATCCATTCTTTATTAACCATTTTGCTTTGGTTCTGCTTTCTACTAGACGACGTTCAGCTAATAGGATATCTAACCGCTCTTTCATTTTTTCATAATAATGATTTGCTCTTTAATTATTTGAAAATATTTAGATTATAAATACTTTATAGGTATTAGCCCATTTTTCTCGAAATTTAAATTGTTTAAATAACATGTATTATTGCTTTGATGAGTATTTTAAATAATGCTGTAATTTTTTCCCAAATCGTATCTTTTAAAAAAAAATTTCACAATGAAGAATTATGTTATCTTGGCTACTTCTTTAAATTAACTCAAATAGAACCCGTTAATATCATCATTCAAGATAATTTTGTCTTTTTTTTAGTAAAAAGTGAAGAATATCATATTGCGAAAGCCTTTCTAAAAAGAATCCGTCGACAATTAAAACACTATAAAGTGCTTGTCATTCGAGAAGAGATGACTTTGCTCAGAATGATTTTTTCCTTTTTTCCTGATACTTATATTCACGATATTCAATTAGTCCGTGATCTAATATCAAAAAATATAGTAATCACACTATTTTTCATACTTGATTTGGATCGAAGCATTGCGGTGGGAAATAAGGGGCGTTATATAAACATAATTAATTACATCTTTAATAACGCTTTGAATTTCCCGTTAAATAGTAAATCCAAAATTAAAATCCAGTGTAAGAGGCTTTTTTTATAAAAAATAAACTTCACTAATATTTATACATGTTTTGCAAGAGTTTTAGCCATTTTACCTATTTGATATTTTAGGGAAAGTCTATATCCGAGCTTCTTATATAGCAATTTCAATAAATAACCTGTAGCCAAATAAACGCCTAAAATAAAAATCCAGATATAAAAAATTGATATTTGCCTATAGAAAACGAAGAATAATAGATTGTGGGTTAAATAAATCGTTAGAGAATAATAAGAAAAATAAAAAAGTATACTCCTTTTTATTCTTCTTTTGAGATGTATGAACTCTTCAAATATTGTAAATACCATTAATAAGCTAATATCAATCCCAAGAGTATAGATCATCCACGAAAAACTTCTATTTCTTACAAAAAACTCTGGAAATCTTATAAATATTCCTAACACAATCATTACCATTCCTATAAAAATAAGAGGGTACACTAACTGCTTTTTTAATGCTTTTTTCATTACCTCAGTATCATTTATTTGATAAATTTTAAAGATAAATTCCCCTATGACGCTCCCAAATAAAAAAAAAGGAAAGAATGAAAGTATTACATCCAGATCTAGGGAATGATAAAAAATATGAAATAATAATCCAAAGAGATCTCCTGCTCCTTGATAAGGTAAAAGTAGGTTCAGTAAGTATTGGTTCCCAATCCAAATTACTACTCCAATTATAATTCGATATACGATGGGTAATTTGAATAGAGGCCATGCCAGTAATAATGAAATTGCAATTGTTAATAAAACAAACCAAGTCCAGATATACAAGGGATTTAATAAAGTTATAGCAATGCTTACATTATACAGTAAAGCAATTACAAAAATTAACAAAGCTCTATAAAGATATTCTCGCTTAATCCTCCTAGCATCATACTTTTCAGATATATCTGCCCTAAGGTATCTTATTCTCAATGAAATAGCAGTAGATACACCTGCAATGAAAATAAATGCAGAAGAACCTACAGGATCTACTATATTAAAAGTAAGATTATACAACCAAGAGTCTTGATCGATTAACCACCAATCAAAAAGATGCCCCAAAAACATCCATAATATTGAAATCCCTCGAAAAGTATCGATGCTATTTAATCGTTTCATATCCTAAATATAAATAATTAGATTTTATTAGCTAAATATTTAGCAGATTCACTAATGAGAAATTTTAATGATGCATATTTTCCTAGTTTTTGATAAATTATTCGGAACAAAAATGTCCAGAGAATCATTATTGGTATGATATAAAACCAGATCTCCAGAGCGTTAAATACGGGTGGAAAAAGAAAATAGAGGAGATTATGGGCAAGAAATATAGTGAAAGAATAGAATGAATAATATTTAAGCACTGAATAACTTCTCTTCAACTTTAGATATCCCATATCCTTAATATAAATCAAAATGATGATTATAAACAATTCTATACCGAAAATATACATATGAGAAGAAAAAGTTATTTTATCAACAAAATTAGGAAATTGGAAAAATATTCCAAAGATAATGAGCACTGCGCCCCCGATTGAGCCAGGGATAATTAAGTGTCGTTTAAGATAAGAACTAGTATCGATATTTTTAGAATTAAACGCTTCATGCAAGATATCCCCAATTATCGTCCCAGCTAGTAAAAAGGGAAAATATGCCAAAATTACGTTCTGTTCTGGAACGTTATAGAGGATGAAATCAATTATTCCAATTAAATTATTCTGCCCTCGATAAGGAGTTAATAATACTATTAAAATCTCATTTCCAATCCAGCAAGCAAAACAAATGAATAATCTAAATAAGCGAGATGTTTTAAGTAAGGGCCAAGCTAAAAGCAATGAGATAGAGATCGTTTGGATTACAAACCATATCCAAATACCCGGAACTCCCATAAAAAGAGTTCCAAAGAAATTCCATACGAAAGATATTAACAATATAATTAAAGCTCGAATGATATATTGATTTCTACTGTTTTTCATACTAAAATCATTTGATAATTGAGCTTTTTCCAAATTTACTTTATATGAGATCATGGCGCTCATTCCCGATACAAGCAAAAAACCACCGCCACCTATTGGAGCACCTAAATTCCATATTAGTTCATATAACCAGAAACTTGACTCTGCCGTCCACCAGTAAGTCATATGGCCAAAAGTCATGTAAAATATACATAGGCCGCGAAATATATCAATAGCATGAATTCTTTTCATAATAACTTTTATCCCCGTATTCAATATGAACAGAAATTATTAGAAAAAATTAAACTTTATTATTTTAATAGATTTTGTGCTTTTAATTCATCAGATGCGTTCTCTACGGTTAAATCACCATCTATAACCTTTAGAGCAATCTCTCCCACAGTCGGTTTAGCATGCGACACTTCTCCCTTTTTCAAATCCTCATTACCACTATTATTACTCCTATTTTTATAGGATTGTTTTATAAGGGTTATATATTCATTTTGATTTATTTCAACTCCATCTCTTAGCGCTAATATTAACGCAGATAATTCATCTTTTGATACTCGACGGGGCTTATTCTTTTGGTTTACCTTTACTTTAGAGGATTTAAATTCATCAATTATAAAGATCTTTAAATTTTTTCTACCGCTATAGATTGAATAGATCTGGTTAACTAAGTTCATAGTAATTGCTAATACACCATTTCCCAGTTTAAATGTAATCTTCATGTCATTTTGATTCTCGATCTGGAAACATTCAATATATTTCATAATTTTTCGAATCAATTCGCTTGGTTTAAAACAGCAATATGAATATAAATAATATCCATCCAAAAAGATCATTAAACCGGTTTTTTTTCCTGGATCTACGGAAAAAAGTAATTCAGAATAACTCTTTTTAAATCCAATCTTTACCGTTGCAAGAATTTTAATGATGTAATTATCAAAATCATCGTTCTCAGAATAAGCTAAGACTACGGGATTATTATCTCGTTGTTCTATTAAATCCTCTTCTTTAGATGTAGTCAGTATAATGCTGGGGTGGCGAGGGATAATTTTATTTAGATTTAGAATTTTAAACGGGATTCTCAGTTTATTTAGTTCTTTATTAACTCGATAAAAAAAAGATAAATCCGCAGTTAATATATATAAAGGTGAGTTTCTCAATTTATTATTATAATTCACAATAAAATTAAAAATTTTTAATTATGATTTTTCCTCTCAAGGAACTCAATGACTACATCCAATCTTTTAACCAAAAAAATGGGCTCGTATCTATTTGGGGTGAATTTGGTGTTGGAAAAACTATGTTTACGCTTCAAACAGCTTTATATAATTGTGAATTAGCAGATTTGGTTATCTATGTTTACACTAAACCAAATTTACCCTTAAAACAAATAAATACGATTAGTCATAAATTCAAGGGAAAAAAAATGGATAACTTTGTGCTTTATAAAATATTAAATTTCTCTGAATTATATGATTTTATTTTAGATCTTGAACATATACTTATTAATCTTAAAAATGATGGAAGAAAAGCAAGTTTTATTGTTATCATTGATTCTATGACTAACCTTTATCAAATAGAATTAAGGAAAAAAAGTAAAAATAAGAACGTCATTCTAAATTACAAATTAAATCTGATCTTAGCAACATTAAGTTACTTAAAACTTCATTACTCAGTTGATATATTAATTGTGAATTATCTTAGAAGATTAAAACAAGAAAATCAGACTATTGAAGTGCAAAGTGGAGGAAAAGTTATGACCTTTTGGGTAGGATGTTCAATAAAAATTGAAAGAGATAAAAAACTCAATTACCGAAAATTCATACTTTCGACCAATTCAGATACAAAAAAAATTCGCATTCTTTCAAGAATAGCTGAATTTGGGTTCTTCTAAGTATAACTTCCTTTTTAAATTTTCAACACCAAATATTTCCATCAATTATTAAAAGGCGATTAATCTTACTGCTAACTAGAAATCATATACAAAAAATTTGTAAGTCATTAATTATTAATTAAAATAAATAAATCACCAATAAAGGTTTTTCAAGGAACGAACCAAAGGTGCAATAATACTTGACAGGAAAAAAGGTAGAAAACGTAAAGTTATCTCGATGGCTCGAAAAGAATTTACCCCATTATTATCCGAATAAAGGAGCATTAATTGAAATTATTGATATTATTGCTGAAGCAACAATTCCGATTAGAGGCTTATTAGAAAGAGGAATAACCTCAAGAGAACTTGAAGAAAGAATGAATATTGAAAGCCCTAGAGCCAACAGCAAGAACATTTATGACGAATTACAAATTCATGAGGATATTTTAACTCATAGTATAATTCTTAAAGCACTCCAAGAAGGAGAGGCCAGTTATTTATTTATAGCTTCGGAAGAGGCCGAACCTGTTATAGGTAATGGTAAGTTTGGTATTACAATCGATCCAGTCGATGGTTCCTCAAATGTTGCCGTAAATCGAACTGTAGGGACGATTATTGGGATATATAACGAAGAGGGGTATATAATTTGTAGCTTTTATGTCTTATATGGCATCTTTACCAATTTAATCTTAGCAATTAATGGTATCGTAGCGGAATTTGTATTAGACACCTCCCCTTATAGTATGACATTTTATCACTATATCTTTTATGAATTAAAATCTTTGCCCAATAATGAAAGAGGGGGAATTAGATGTTTGGGAGGTGATGCTACCAACTGGTCAAAGAAGTGTAAATCTTTTGAGCAACGTCTTATTGAAGATCGAATCAAAGATCGATATAGTGGGAGTTTTGTAGGTGATATGCATGCCATCCTCCATTATGGAGGTGTATATACGTATTTTTCTTGTCCAAAGCCAAAAATTCGGATTTATTATGAATGGTTCCCCTTAGCGTTTATAATGAAAACCTTAGGAGGGGAGTTTTTAGCTATTGGTGATAAGGATGATGTGGATAAAATACGAACTTTAAATGATTTCTCGCCATTGACTCAACAAAACGTTAAAAATATTCATGCTGCTGAATGTGGGGGTTTAATTGGAAGTAAGAAGTTAGTTGATTTATTTCACTCGCTTTAAATTTATACCTATACTTAAAAGTATGACAAAAAGTACGCTAATCAAACGGAAGGAAGCATCTGCAGAATTCTTTATTTATGCACAAGATTCTAATAGAATTCCTTCAAAAGCAATGAATGTCTTTTACAATGAGAAAATGATTCTAAATCGAGATATAACAAGTTTAGCGATAAGTGCCTATAAAAAATTATATGATATAACCACCTTCGATTTCATAGACTCAATGGCTGCGTCCGGAATTGCTTCGATACGGTTATTAAAAGAACACAAGGATCTAGTTAGAATCTATATTAATGATATTAATCCTTTAGCGGTTGATCTTATTAAAAAAAATTTAAGGTTAAACGCAATTGATTCTTCAAAAGTACAAGTCTCACAAAAAGATGCTAATTCTCTATTTTCTGAATTTTGCAACCCAAATCAATCTCATTCTAATATCTCAGTAAAGAGGGCAGATATAATCTCTATTGATCCATTCGGAACTCCCAACACTTTTATTGATATGGCGTTTAAAGCTATTAGAAAAAAGAATGGCCTATTATGTATAACAGCAACTGATACCGCGGTATTATTTGGAGTCAAACCAAATGTGTGTATACGAAAATATATGTCAAAACCTTTGCATACTGAATATTGTAAAGAAATCGGAGCGCGAATCTTGGTCTATTTCATATCCCGCATCGCGAACATTAATAATTTAGGTGTTATTCCCCTCCTTAGCTTTTATTCTAATCATTTTTTAAGAGTTTTTCTACTAACCATAAAACGTAAAAAAGATATAATACAGAACTTTTCTAATTATGGATATATTTTGCATTGTACGGCTTGTGGGTATCGTTCTCAATTTTCAAATATTTTACAGCTACCTGAATCTTGTCCCACGTGCAAAAAATCAAATAAAATAACTTTTTCGGGCCCTCTCTGGATAGGGGAATTACACCAAGGCTCATTTCTTAATCATATCCTATCATTAAATAACCAAAACGATTATCTGAATAGAAAAGTTATTGACAAAAAGATCAGTTATGCATTAGAAGAGATACAAATGCCACCCTTTTATTATAATATTCATAGCGTATGTCAAGAATTAAAATTACCCGTTGTCCCAAGGGTAAATGATGTTCTTATTGATATTAAAAAAAGGGGTTTTACAGCATCGAGAACACACTTTGATAATTTAGCGATAAAAACTAATGCACCTTACTTAGATATAAAAAAAACTTTTCTCCACTTAACAAAAAACAATGAGTCTGGGTGCAATAATGGATAAAGATACGATTAATCATAAAAATGAACGTTTTTATATTAGAGCAAAACAACAAGGATATCGAGCCCGTTCTGCCTATAAACTCTTTGAAATTCAGAAAAAATATAATATTTTCAAAAGAGCCTTTTATATATTAGACATTGGAAGTGCTCCTGGATCATGGTTACAAGTTGCTAAGAAATTTGCTGAAGAAAATCTCACAAAATATCAGGATAGGCATTATCATCGTGAGGAGTATAAGATATTGGGGGTGGATATTAAAAAAATAAGCCCAATTGAGCAAGTGGACACTATGAGATTAGATATTACTAACCCCTCTTCCATAATTAAAATTCAAACCTTTCTTGAAGGAGAAAAATTTGATTTGGTCCTCTCGGATGCCAGCATCAAAAAATCTGGTAATAAGTTTAGTGACCAAGTACGCCAAGTTAAATTATGTTTGAAAATACTTGATATTTTATATTTATTAAAAAGCAAAGGAAATTTGGTAATTAAACTCTTTCAGGGGGAAGATTTTAAAAGAGTGCATCACACTATGAAGGATAAATTTCATTTTGTTAAGAGTTATAAACCCCGAGCTTCAAGTAAGAAAAGTAATGAAATTTATGTCATTGGATTAAATAAAAAATAAATCACTCACTAGATTCGGACTCAATCTCATCAAAATTTGCGAGATATTTCTCTCCGCTCATTAATGTGTGAATCCATTCGGTTAACCAGATACAGTGATGTGGATTTAAATTATCCATATTCGTTTCATTACACTTATTGGCAAAAGGACATATTAAGCATGGCTGATACGAGAATATTTCAATGATGAAATTCTTATCCGACTCATCCACTTTTATGTCTTTTACATCAATATCGATCTCTTCGATATATGATATGTGCTTTGTCCATGACGCATCCACTAACTCCCGTGATACTTTTATCCTTGATTGAAGTGACAGTATATCAATAATATTATCTAATTCATTACGATTTTTCCCAGAAATTTCCATTAATTCTTTAAAATAAATTTTTTTATGATTCTTAATGATATCTAATATATTTTTTTCATCTTTCTTAAGATTTCGACTGAAATCTCTTTTCCACTCTTCAATGCGTTCGATTCTTCTCTCAGATTCAGACTTATCCGATTCTTCACTACCTTCTATTCTTTCTTTTACTTTACATTTATGGCGACTCAAATAAACAAATGATTTACCGCAATATGGACAGACTTCTTTTTTCTTCTTTGCCATTGTTAAAAATGAATTATGTTTAATTTAAAATTAATTTTTCGATTTAGTCTCTTTTATATAAATATATTATTCTAAATTCCTTTTTATTAGTTAATAATATTATTATTTTCAACTATGAAAGAATTTAACAATTCATCTCATATCAATAAAAATCAACTATTTACTTTTACCAATATCAAGGATGAGTTTCAAAAAGAAAAGACTAATATAATACATTTAAGTTCTGGGTCTAAAAATGTTGATAGCATCTTAGGTAAAGGATTTCAATCAAAATGCATGTATTTAGTATTTGGGTCGAATAAGACAGGGAAAACGCAACTATGCCATCAATTATGCATTCAAGCATATAAAAGCAATTTGAGCACCATCTACTTCGATACTGAAAATACATTTAGACCAGAAAGGATAAAACAATTTGCAAATAGTCACAATTTGAATTTTAACAAAATTTTGAAATCCGTATTAATATCAAAAATAATGAGTAACAACGCATTGGATTTAAAATTAAATACTCTAGATAAAACTATAAAAAAATCAAAAATTAATCTACTTCTAATTGATTCAATTAACAACTATTATCGTTTAGAACAAGGAGATGATAAAATCTCTTATGAAAAGGTGAAGAAACACTTCTTAAATATCCTTGAGAAATTAAATACACTTACTCGTGATTTTAATTTAATTACGATTGCAACTGCTCAAATTTCTCCAGTTTTTAACAAAAGCTCTATTATTCAAGAAAAACCCGTTGGTAATCAGTTTTTAAACCAATTTTTTTCAGAATATCTTTACTTAAGTTATAAGGAAAAGGATTTTGGGTATATACATCTAATAAATTCGTCACATCTACCAGAAAAGAAGCTTCTTTATAGATTAACAGATAAGGGGTTAGAGGATTATAAAATTTGACTTTCATAATTGCTTAATCTTCTTTAAAAATTGCTTAAGATCTAAATTTTCATATCTTTGTGATGGCTTTTGAGAGTTTACATAGTAAATCTCATTCGTGATACACTTACCTAACCAGTCAATAAGTTGTTCTGCATATTTGAGTTTCTTTTGTTTTCTTTTACTTGCCTTATGATTTTTTTGATATCCTAGTTTACTATACTTGCCAACCTTATTAGTAAAATCCATACCAATAAGGAAAATGCTCTGAGAGGGTAATAACATAGAACGTAAGAAATATAGTATTCTATCACCGTCCGTAAAACCTCCCGTGTTAATAATATTATCATCCGGCTCGACTTGACATGTAAAAATAATGTTTCTAAATTCCAGAATTTCCTTCTCAAACCTTTTAAGTTTGTCAATATTATCTCCATGTGCATGAACAATTATGTAATCGGAATAAATGAATTCATTTGCAGTAATACCATCTAAATCGCTAAATATAGCCCCAATTTCAATCTTTCTTTCCCTTAACAATCTAGATGCCCCATCAGCGGCAATATTTAAAATATTTTTATTATTCAAATTTATATCATTTTTCAAAAGAAAGTCTATTGTTAGTTCAAGGGATATTCCACATCCATAGACTAAAATTACTTCTTTCTTTGATAAAAAATCCTGAAATGATGAGAGAATCGCATCAATGTTCCAATTTTTTTTCTCTTTTATTATGTTCGACAAAAATTCTCGAGCAAAAATATCTTTTTGAGCATCAAAATTGAAATCTTCGATAATTGTATTATACCAATCCTTAAACTCTTCGTAGAAATCCATATTTTTTTTTATCAATATAACCAATTAACCGGTTTTTTCGATGAAAATTATTCTTCAATAAAAAAATTTTAAATCTATTATATAATTAATTAAAATTATCAATTAATTCAATTATTATTAAATTTTAAAAATTAAAATATAAGAAGTGAAAAAAGAAT
>SDNW01000092.1 GCA_004524725.1 Promethearchaeota archaeon | reverse complement strand
TTCAGTTTTTTATTTAAAGAATCAAGCTTTACACCACAGTTTATCATTATCTATGTAACTTTTGTAATAGCAGATTTAGTCGCTTTGTTGTTATTTTTTATAACTGCACGGAAAAATTATGTTTTAATGAGTTTATTGTTTTATTTTATATTTACTTGTTTAGCAGGGACAATAAGTTTACCTATCATAATTTTTAATTATGAATTATCTCGACAAGTTAAAATGTTTATCGTGGCAAGTCTAGAAGGAACAATTGTTATTGCTTTGATAGCCATCGTTTTAAGAAAGAGATACCTGAAGAAAGGGAACATCTTTCTGCATGGTATCTTATTTTTAGTTTTTTTGATACTTGCAGAAGGAGCTTTCTTTCTAATTTTTTCAATAGAAAATTGGATTCTAACATTAACCATTACATTTCCATATCTTTTAATCGTGTCTCTTATTCTTCTTTTTTATGGGGCTATTGCGGTGAAAATGGAAGGTGTGCAACCCTGGACTTACATTCTTTTTAAAATATTAGGGATTCTTCTTGTATCACTACTAATAGCTATTGCGATCGCCATTTTAGTATTACTTGTTATCGGATTGGCGATTCTGTGTGGCGATGGGAATTTCGATTTATCAGGTATTAGCTTTAGTGGATCAGGACGTAGAAAAAAAAAGAATAAAAATATATGATAACTTATTAACAAAATTTTAGGATTGGAAGATGGAAAAAACAATTAATGCATTAAAGGCTTTGTTAAAGAAAGATAAAGATAATGCAGAACTATGGTTTAAGTTAGGATATGCCTACTTCCAAGATAATAATCTCAATAACGCAATTAAAGCGTACAAAAAAGGATTGGAATTAAATCCTGAAGATGCTATATATTGGCAAAATCTTGGTTATATATATTATGAATCGGAACAATATGAGAGAGCGATCGAATCATTACATAAAGCAATAGATTTAAATCCAAAATTAGCTATAGCATGGACCGAATTAAGTTCTGTGTATGTTGATATAGAAAATTTCGATAAAGCGATAGAAACTAGTAATCGGGCAATAGAGCTTGATTCAAATGATGAAATAGCTTGGATCAATTTAGGATCCGCCTATTATAATAAAAAAGAATATGTAAGAGCAATTCATGCCTTAAATACCGCACTTAAATTGAATCCGGATTCGGAATTTGCAGAAAAGATACTGAAATTAGCTCAAGAAAAACATGCAAAATAAGATTTTTCAATTTGGAGGAACCATAATTTTATTTAATACGACTTTTATATTTATTCTAAAAAGCAGATTGTTAAGCATCCCAGTACAAATCTAAAGTAATAATTATGCCTGAAGAATTGGAAAAAAAAAAGTCCTTTGAATCAAGAAAGCAAGCAAATGAGAAAAGAAAACCTTCAGAAAATGAGCCCTCTTCAGCAAAAGCAAGTAAGCCGGTGATTATTCAGGCTGAAGCATATAAAACCATAATCCTTTATGCAAGTCGTTACGCTAATAAAGAGATACCTAAAGCAGATTGGAAGGAAATATATGGCATATTAACTGGCTATGTCGATGAAGATTTTGTCCATGTTGAAAATGCATATGCTTTGACTTTTGGGCATGATACAGATGTTCAACTGGATCAGAGACACTATATCTTTATTGATGAGATTCAGCAACAATTAGATGAGGAGGGAAAAGGTCATTTTATAGTTGGATGGTTTCATTCTCACCCAGGTCTTTCTCTCTTTTTTTCCTATACTGATTTGATTAATCAGCTAGGATTTCAGGCTAAAAACGAAGATGCTATTGGTTTGGTATTTGATCACACATTATTAGGGAAGAAGAGAGAAGAAATAATAGGAAATAATATCTTAACCAAACATGACACTGGATTTGAGATCTATAAGCTTACTGACGTAAATATGGATCCTAACGCGCCAAGTTATGAGACTAATTATCATCAAGTCGATTATATTGTCCAAGGGCTAAATAAATTCTTTTTTGCCAATGTATTGGCGGAATTAGCATCACTCTCTTCTGCAGGAAGACCGCTCCAATCTGCATATAAAGAAGTTGAAGAGATTGAAAACGAGGAGGAAACAAACATCAATTTTTCTGAGGTAGATTATAATTCAGGAGATAATTTTTTAGTGGATATCCCTATGTCTGAGGATGTAAGTTTTAATTTGGATAAATTATTTTATGAAGTCCCCCGTCAAAAAGAAAAAGGGAGTGTTACACAAAAAAAAGAAAAAGCAGAACAATTGATTTATGAGGGAAACCTAGCTTTTAAAGCTAAAGATTATCATAGCGCCATTGAGAAGTATAGAAGGGGGATAAAGATTTATAAGCAGTTGAACGATTATGAACGATGCATGGATTTACTGCGAACATTAATAAAATTATGTATTACCAATGATCACTTTGTTTTAGCTCAAGAATTTACCGAAGATTTATTTGAGTTGGCTGAAAGTTATGATAATCGGTTCTATAAAGGGGTAGCTAATTATATGGAAGGATATTTATTATTAAAGGAGGGGGATAACACTCTTTTAAAAACTGCACTAAGTAAAATACGAGATTCTGCAATGTTATTTGAGAAGGAAAGAGATTATGCTGGTGCTGGAATGGGTTTTAATAAGATAGGTACCATTTATCAAACACGATTAGATAATTTCGATAGTGCATGTCTTTTTTATAGAGAGGCAATAGAGAATTATAACAAAGCAGTTGTTCATAGCCATCCCTTACGAAAATCATTTTGGAGTATGCCAGAGTCATTACAAGAGAAAATCCTTGAATTAAAAGATCTCATTGGGGAATTGATTGATAAAATAAATCCTAGTATTCGAAAAAAAATCTTACAAGACCTCCAATCAATCCAGTATAATTTTTAATCACTATTTGAATTAAACTTTCTTTTATCTTCAACTCTTTTAATCAAAAAAATTATATTTTAAGAATAATTATACTACTTACTTCTTTTGGTGATGAATTATTCCACGTAGAAAGCAGAAAATTAAATATTCTAGAAAAATCGCTTGTAAATATCTCGAACCGATGGGAGATATCAGTAACAATTTGCAAGCGCTCTGTTATTGTAAAGAAAGAGATTTAGTACTTGGTAGAAAAGCATATGTATGCCAAGTATGTGAATTGTATAACCCACAAAAATCAAATCAGAAGATAGCAGAAGTTTATGAAGAAAGCAAAAGGAAAGCAGAAAAGAAAATAAAAGAAAAGGAGATAGAATTAGAGGAATTCGAACTAGAGGAGATGCAAATTGAGGAGGAAATTGATCTTACCATTGATGAGTTTGAAGAGGAAGATGAGGAGATTCCCCTTAAATTCGAAAAACGAAAAGCAGGCAAAGAAGAATTGGGTGTTAAAGAAGAATTCGGTGAGATTGAATGCCCATTTTGTGGTGAGGTACATGAAAACTTGGCAAGTCACTTAGAAACTTGTGAATTTGCACCTGATGATGCAAGTATCGAAGATATTGTCCCTAGTAGATCGAAAAGAAAGAAGCGAAAATCCTCTGCGAGTAAATCAAAAGATCAAGCGAAAAGTAAAGAAAAATGTCCTTATTGTGGAAAAGAGTTTACTAGACTTGGAAGACATATACCATCATGTCCTAAGAAACCCAAGGATGAAGAGGAGGAAGAAGAGGACTAGTTAATAATAGTTTTATCAATTAAGTTATTTAATGAATTATCCGATGAACAAATCTGAAAACATTTATTATCGTTATCCTGTATATCGACCTCCTTCGGAACATTCTTCCCTATTAATCCAACTTACTGAAGGTTGTACTTTTAAATGTGATTTTTGCGTATCAAACCTCAATAAAGACTTTAAAATACGCGCAATATCAGATGTTAAAAAAGATTTAGATATTGCGAAGAACATTTACGGAAACAGGGTAAATAAACTCTTTTTTTTGGATGGAAATGCGATGGTCACTCCCTTCAATATATTGTTAGAAGTAACTGAATATGCATTCCAATTATTCCCTAAACTTCAGAGAGTAGGAGTATATGCCCATGCAAAAGATATATTGAAAAAATCAGATAATCAACTAAAAGCACTCTACGAAGCAGGATTAAAAATTGCCTATGTAGGCTTTGAAAGCGGGGATGATCAGCTCCTTCAATCAATCAATAAACATGCTACAAAAGAGGATTTTGTTCAAGCGTCAAAAAAGTTAATGAATGCCAAGATCACGCTTTCTGCAACCTTAATTAATGGATTGGGTGGTGCCGACCATCCTAATATATCACGAGCACATGCCATCGAATCTGCCGATTTAGTTAATAAAATATGCCCAACCGATGATAGAGTTTGGTATATTGCATTTTTGACCCTTATGATTCCCCCCGGCACAATATTTTACAAACGGAAGCAGCAAGGCGAGTTTAGAGAAATGAGTTCCATGGAAATTCTGAAGGAATTAAGAATTTTTATGGAACATATAAATTTTGCCAATAAGAACGCAAAATGTGTGTTTCGATCTAACCATGCCAGTAATTATCTCCCTCTTAAAGGCGTTCTTGAAAAGGATAAAGAAAATATTATTGCGACTATCGATTATGGTTTAAAGAACAAAGAGTCTTTGCGCCCTGAATTTTATCGAGCATTATAACAAAATTTACAAATTTAAAGCTTTCTATTAAACACGATTTCTTGCGTTTTTGGAATGTAATATTGTATAGGAGATTTATCCTTTTTAATTAATTTGGCTATGAGATCTGATAAATTATTCGGATCAATCGCTAAAATTTCAGAAAGTTCAACAAGCTTTATTCTTTCATGCCGTTTCGATACCTCATTTAGCTTCGAATAGAGTAATTCATGGTAGAGAGAATACGTAAACTTTCTAAGATTCGGATAATGAATATGTTTAAGCTCACTAGCAAGCCGCAATATCTGTCGTGAAGCGTTATTGAAATTCAAAACTTTATAAGAACTAAGAATTGTATATAATTTTTTTATATATTTAAAATAAGTATTAATCTCATCATGAATCTCGTGTAAATTTAATTGCTCTAAATTTTTGTCGATTTGAACCTTCAACATTGTTAATAATTTACAAAACCCTTCGAGATTATCTTTGGTTAAATTTTCATTTAATAGACCGTGATATCGCCGAAGAAATTTCCTACGTGAATGCATGATCTCTGATTTAATCTCGAAACGGAGGTTTTCTAGCTCACTTCTTTCTTGAGTTAAATCAAATTCCCCTTGATTCTCATTGATTAATATTAATACGGATTTAAGCTTTTCAAGAGCAGAGCAATAATCTTGCTGCTTGCACTTCTTTATAATTAGGGACTTATGAAGGTCGATTTCCGAATTTAATTCTTTCTTAGTTTTACTCTTCCCAAATCGCTCTTGTAAACTCATTGTTCAATGATCTTCAACTATTATTATACCCTTATTGTCACAAAAACTTAATTTCAAATATAAATTTAATATATACAATTAATAATTAGTTGACAATTAAATCGGGATAAAATATGATAAAAGTAGTATTGATTAATGGATCACCTCGAAAAAGTCGAGCGTGTAATTTTTTGCTCGAGCAGGCAATTCAAGGAATTAAATCCATAGCAGAAGATATAATAATTGAAAAAATACAGATCACCGATTACAACATAACTCCGTGTAATGGATGCGATCAATGTTTAAGACCTCCAAATGATTGCCCGCTCGCGGAAAATGATGATACCAAAAAATTAGAAAATGTTGTTCTCGATTGCGATGCAATGATTATTGCTGCCCCTAATTATTTTGGTTCAGTAAGCACTCAAATCAAAACGTTTATAGACCGTTCAAGACCTTGGAAAATGAAGAACTATTTGTTAAAGGACACTATTTTAGCTCCAATGGCAGCAACAGGTCTGAGAAATGGGGGAGAGGGAGTAATAAGTGATCTTATCAATTTCGGCCTCATACAAGGTATGATTATCGTCGGAAATACATTAGGAAGTCCTGTACTTGAAGGAAACATTGCAATCACTAGCATTCAGAAATATTCATTGAAAGAATTTTTAGCAAAAGGAGAAAGTGATGAACTAGCCGGATTGATAGCAAAAGATACGGGAAAACGAGTTGCAGAATTAATAAATAAATTAAAAAAGTAAAAATAAAGCTTAAAAAATATAATTTTTATTTAATTATTTCTCTTTTCGGTGTGATTTTTCTTGATTAAGCCATGATTTCACTCTATTTTCGGATTCATTTTTATCCTCATCTTCAGAAGGTGTGGTTTTTATTTCTTCAACTCCCTCATCGATTTCTTCCGCTACTTCTTTAACTTCCTCAACCTCATCCCTAGCTTCTTCCTCAACTATTTCTTCAACTTCCTCTTCGACTTCTTCGGCTACTTCTTTAACTTCCTCAACTTCATCCCTAGCTTCTTCCTCTACTAGTTCTTCAACTTCCTCTTCGACTTCTTCGGCTACTTCTTTAACTTCCTCAACCTCTTCCTTAGCTTCCTTCTCAACTAGTTCTTCAACTTCCTCTTCGACTTCTTCGGCTACTTCTTTAACTTCCTCAACTTCATCCCTAGCTTCTTCCTCTACTAGTTCTTCAACTTCCTCTTCGATTTCTTCCGCTACTTCTTTAACTTCCTCAACCTCTTCCTTAGCTTCTTCCTCAACTAGTTCTTCAACTTCCTCTTCGATTTTTTCGCCTACTTCTTCGACTTCCTCAGCTACTTCCCTGACTTTTTCCTCTATTACCTCCTTCTTTATCACTTTCGGTTTCTTTACCTTTTCTTTTTTCTCTTTTTTCTTAGGTTCCTTTAAGGGTTTCGCGATATATCTTGGAGGTCTATCACCGGGCCATATGATATTAACAATAGCGGCTATAATAACGATAATGGCAAAGATAATGATGTATATCAATAAATTATTAGTTGGAAAAAATTGTAAAACAAATTCTATCCATGCAACCATAAATCGTCCCATAGGAGTAACGATTGGCTGTAAAAAGAGTAAAATGGCTGCAATAGCATCAGCAAGAAATTGAATTAATTCAGGAGATTGATTAATTATGATGCATCAACTCCCTCTTCTGTGATTTTATATCGTTTTTGTCGAATCTTATCCCTATTAAGTATAAAATCTATCAAATCATATCCTTTTAATAGAATCGTGAGGAAATATACACCCATATAGAGCATCACCATATTTTGAACATCGATTGCAATAAAACCTACATTTGTAACTTCAAAAACTATTTCAAATTTAACTTCAGTGGCTCCGCTAAACTTATAGGACCAAATATATAAACAGTTTAATAGAATCTGGATTAGGGCAAAACTTGCTTTCCTAATAGATTGCTTGGGAGATGAATAATTGAAAAATGCACTGGCACTAATAAGAAGTCCGAAAGCGGTAATCCAAAAAATTATCCGGTCGTATTGAAATTGCTCAAGTACAATAGCAACACCTAAAACTTGGATTTCCTTTACCCATGTAAAGGTGAGAAACGGAACCACCATCGTTGTGGTAATATAAACCCCCATATATATTATTCCTTTTAATATGTTTGGAAACCATCCCATTTTTCTCACCTTTCATTAAATGTTAATCTCTGCTAAAGAATAATTAATTAGATTTACAGTAAATTTGTAAAGCTGCAACGAATACATCGCACTGAAAGTAAAATTTGCATGAAATATTAAATCAGGAGTTCTAGTCAGATCCACTTCAGCTAATTCTGGTATATTTAGAAAAATAAATCCATCTGAACCCAACCCGCTGAAAGTGTCTTTTAACACTTGCCCATGAGGCACTGTACCATAATTCACAGTCTTATCAAAAATTCGATTATTTGTTGTTTCATTTGTTGGAGTAGATGCATTCCCAAATATAACTCCAATTTGAAAGCTTAAGGTTATTTCATCCAGATCATATACTCCAACGTTTGTTATATTAAATGGAACACTAATACTCATTGTTGGTTTGTTATTTATATCAAGATTCGCGATAATTGGTCCGTCAGGTATGTTGACATTGTAGCTATCCGGATCAAGAATTGTAACAGCAGAAAACCCACCAAGTAGCGATACACCCGATAAAGCCAAAGTAAAGACCAAAAGAAAGATTCTTACAACCCATCTAAATATTCTTGAAGGTCTCATTAATATCAGTTTATTCTGTTTTTAGTATAACTTTGTTTATATTAGATAATAAAATTAACAATAAATAGAATGGATAGATTTATAAATTTAATTATTATCTATGCTTCCTAAAGATCTATGTTGTATATGAAACGGAGGCAACCATTAATCACTTGCTCTTCTACAATTTTTAAGAGAAGCTCATTTTATTAACCATATACATTTGATTCCTTTTTAATAAATAGTACTCCAACAGTTCGATTTTTAACTTCGCCTTTTGCGGCATCAATTATAATCATTGACTTCTCTTCTAACTCGGAAATAATAGAATTTTCAATATATACTTCAATTTCACTTTCTTTAAACCTTAGTTCGTCTAAATTCGTATCTGACCATAATATGAAATCAGAGTCTTTTTCAACTTTATGCTTCTCTACCATTTCTACAAAATTACCGCAAAATGACATAGTTCATGATTCTCCTGAATGATAAAAAAGGACCACCACTACATTATTTAAACCTTTTTTATTTCGATATACACTCTGTTCGTAAATGAAATCCTTTGCTTCTTGTGAGAATATTAGTTTAATAATATTCACCAGAATGGTTTTTTTATGATGAACTATTTTTGAATATATATTAATTTTTATCAATAAAAGGTATTATTGATTTAAAATGGAAGTTGAAGAATTAAAGGCTCATTCTTTGGAAGTCGATAAAGTAGCCAAGGAACTAGATACATCACTAGAAAATGGTTTAACTGAGGAGGAAGCAGAGAAGCGTCTTAGCGAGTGTGGTTTAAATGAATTACGAGAAACGGAAGGCGTTTCTGCATGGAAAATTTTTCTAAGTCAGTTTCAAGACTTTCTAATTTACTTATTATTTTTTGCGATCGGAGTCTCCGTAGTAGTTGGATTTTATGAACTTTCGACAGGAGGGGAAGCTTCCGAATTCTTGGATGCGATCGTTATATTTGTAATCCTTATTGTAAACGCAATTTTAGGCTTTTATCAAGAATACAAGGC
>SDNW01000091.1 GCA_004524725.1 Promethearchaeota archaeon | reverse complement strand
TAAAATACGATATTAGTTTAAAAAATTATTAATTATTGCTATAAAAATTTAATGGAATTATGTCTTATAAAGGTTTAATTCCTAATGTAGAATTTTAAAATTCTCTAAGCTTATTCTCCTCTAAAAGCAAAAGAGATAAATTTTCTACTTGCTTTTCCCAAATAATTTAGAAGACCTAATTAGGTTTTAAATTGCCCCATTCTCAGAAATTGCCCTTTTTTAAGATCATAGATAGGCTTTTGGTACGAGTACCTTTACTTGGAAGGATTTTGACTACTATATTTGGCTTTCAGGAGTGGCCTATGCTTGAGATTATCCGAATAATTGAAAAAAGATTCAACGCAAACGTTTTGGCTGCATTTGGTAGATATGTCTTGAAGAATAGATGGGGGGGATTAGTAGTACCCCTCAATAAAACCATTAACAGTGAAATAAGATTTTTACCTTCTCAAGAAATCATAGAAATTCTGAGTCGCTCAAATGTAACCGGAATTTCGAATTGTTATTGTCGAGAAACGCAAAGACGATATAATGTCCCGAATTGCTCACATCCAGTTGGTACTTGCATTCATATTGGCATAGGTAAATCATTATATGATATCCCATATAAATCAAATAATCTAAAGAAGGTTTCAAAACAAGAAGTTATTGATTTATTAGAAAGGTGCGATAAGGAAGGCCTTGTCCATCAACTGATTTATTATCCGAATCCTAACTTTTATTATGTAGTTTGTAACTGCTGTCCATGTTGCTGTATCATATTAAAAAATTTTCTTGCACATGGATCACCCCAGATGGTTGAAAGTGACTTCATTGCGGTTACGGACTCTAAGAAATGTTTGAATTGTGGAAAATGTGTAGATTGGTGTTATTTTGGTGGACGTTCTTACTCGAATAATCATTTAGGGTTCGAACCAGAAAATTGTTTTGGATGTGGAATTTGTGTTTCGAAATGTCCACAGAAGGCTATCTCTTTGAGACTAAAAACATCTTCATCATCCGAGTGATCATTGATTTTAAAGATTCTTGCAATTGTGTAAAATTAAATAGCTGAATTTTTTTTAATCTAGTAGCTTTTATCGTGAGCCAATTTTAAGCAATCAAAAAGAAGTATTCTATGAAAGAATTATTTGAGTTAGGGATTGTTTTTAGGGGATTTGTGCTAGTTAAACACAAATTCAAAAAGTTATCAACGCTTAAAGGGATCCAAGAGAGTAGTAAGGATTTACGGGGAGCCTTTATATCAGCTATCAACTCGTTTGCTACCAATGCATTTAATAACACATCCTTGGAATATTTAGAATCGGATAAAATTTTATTCGTTTTCAAATTAGCGGAAGTGAAAGCATTAGACTGTAATTCTGAAGAGCCTGTTATTTTATATGGACTGATTCATAAACCAAAAAAAGATCCAGATAAGTTAGTTAAGAAATTTTTTGAGAAAGTAGAACCGATTATAAATCTATTTGTTACGAAATATACGAACAAGGATTTTACGGAATTAGACCAATTTGAACCATTTGCAGAAGAAATTAAAAACTATTTTTAAATTAACCAAGATTATCCCTAAGGGTTAATCATCCACCCTTTTGGTTCAGAACGGGAATAGATGATTTTTCCCTCATCCCTCATGATATCGATCAAATTACCAACTGTTTCTTTATCATAACCAAGAATAACAATATCATCGATCATTTTGTTTTTAGAAGCAACCACATTATTTCTTTCTAGATAATCAATGATTATATAGCGCAGATTTTCATTTTTAATTGAGGTTTGAGGAGTAGTAGCTTCTGATTCTTTCTTTAAAGCATCTATCAATGCAGAACCTTTCTCTTCAACATCACCTTCAATAACAACTGGCGTTATTTTCTTAGTTCTCACTTTACCTTTCTCCGGTATAGCAACACCATTATCTACTTTTTCTTTTGGGAGATCCCAGATAGAAAATTCTTTCTGTTCTATAGAGATTGATTTTTGAGTGAGCATTTTCTCAAATTCTTCAACAACCTTTTCTTTTACATACCCCCTTTTTACTAAATCATTCGCAATTCCTTCAATGATCCGCTTATCGATCAAAATTTTTAAGATATATTCTCTAATATTTGTAGGGACAGTCTCAAGTGTTATTAATTCTTCCACTGATTTTTCTTTCTCCTTTGGTTGTTCTTCAGGAATAACAATATTATAGGGAATGTCCAAAACGGGCTTTTGACCCCATTCACAATCTGAAATACAGCGAATACTTCGATCATAACCACCATAAAGGATTTTGGCTAATCCTTTTTCGGGGTCTCTCATTGAAGATACAATTTTTATGGATGATGAGGTGGAAGTTTTCCACTTTAATTTAATATCCGATGAATCTAGATTGGGATTATGATAGATTCGCAATGAGCCATCAGCACATCCAACTAAGATTTCTCTTGCATTATCCCCATCAATATCCTCCAACCTTATTGATATGGGTCTTCCATCTTCAATTTCTATTGACGTGAGAGCTTCTCCTTCACTATTTAAGATAGCTAATTTTGATTCATCCGTCCCGATAACGATTTCATGATATCCATCATTGGTTACATCTCCAATCGCAATTACATTGATTTGGAAACCTAAACTTTTCTGCCAAATAATATCTGGTTGATTGTTTTCAAATTGAATTAATTGGAGATCCCCGTTTTTCGTACCTACCACCAAAGCAAATATTGGAACATCCACTTTTGGTAATTTTAGATATCCTAATGCACATGCAGTCACCCAAGAATCGTAATAAAATATGTATTTCGGTTCCTTGGCTTCTATGTTTTCAAAAATCTTTAGAGTTTTGTCCTCGCTTCCTAAAATTAATTCTATATTACCATCTCGCGTAAAATCGCCGGCAGTGACGCACAGCACTTTTTTAGAAATTTTGTAATTCATAATTCCTGCTAATTTATTCAACCCTTTTACGAATTTCACTACCAAAAAGTTGCCGTCCCCTGCGCCGACTAAAATTTCGTCGCATCCATCACCAGTTACATCTATAGCAAAACTGCATCGACACCAACCATCAAAAGTAATGGAATCTAAGATGGTCAGGTCATGATCCATCAAATAAAGGGTTTTATCATGCCCTCCGAAGACGAAATATGATTGATCTCCGCATTGTAATACGGAACATGTTAAAATGGCATCAGGACATTCAAACATCCAGTTGAGATCGAATTCTTTATTTTTATTAGACATTGTTGATACTTATCAAATTACAATATTAGATCTATATAATTCGTTTGATAATATAAAAATATAATAAAAAAATTTCTTAACAAGCGATTTTAGCAAATTTAAGATTTAAAAAAAATAAAAAAATTGTTAAAAAATTTACTTAAAGCCCTATTTGGGCATCACTTGGACTATATTCGCCTGAACCGGAGATTTGATAGGATATTTCGACTTTGTCGTCGGCATTTAGTAGATCAATGGTCCATTTCAGTGTATCTTCTCCCACTTCATCAGTAATCTTAGGTTTTCCGCCAGAATAACTGCCATACTCAAAATTGTCAGGAACTTTATCCATTAAGACTACATTTTGTAATGGTGCTGTACCAATGTTTTCAAGGGTTAATATAATTTGATATTTACCCAATGCTCCAATAGGAACCACTTCTTTCCCGATCCTGAATTTACGACGAAGATGTAGGGCCTCAATGAGAGGTACTTCTGGTCTAAACTCAAGTTCTTGAGATAGAGGATAAGTATTGGCAAAATAGATGATATCCGATTGAAAGTTTGCCTCTTTTACTGGATTGATACAATGAATAGGATATTCAAATTTCAAAATTGATTCGGGCATAAACATACCCGTGTCTGCATTTCTTAAATCGTTTAATGAGATCTTGAAGACACTATTATCAAAATCCACATTACCTGATTTTAAATCAACTTCTTTACCATCCCAAATTAATTTCACTTCACTTGCACTCGGTGGCTTAAACTCATTCGTAAAATACTGTTGAGTAATGCTGATTTGATTTAATGGCGCTGATCCATTATTTATGATTTTGAGTGTAGCCATCACATCTTGCTCCTTATAAGTTGGGACTTGAGTAATATCATAAGACATATCTCCTGTGATGCTAGCAATTTCCAAAATCACATCCGATATTGAGATCGTACCATTTACATTAGTTTGAAAATCAGGCATTACTCGAAATTCTAGCTTTTTCCTAAATGCAGGTAATTCTTCGGATTCAAAGCGCCATTTCTTGGAATGCCATTGAGCTCCCGCGGGTAATAAGGAAACGTCCTCGGGGTCGATATCCACAAATTTTTCTGATTCATCTTCAGGAGAATACACATCGGCATTAAATAACTGTAGAATAAATTCCGATGGATTCTCAAAGACTAATTTACAATCCCAAACGCCCGGTTCTTCATCCCTTTCGACTGTATCGATATAGAATTTATTACGAGTATAAGCATCATATTTGTCTATGTTCAAGCCGCCCGCAAATGAAGAATTGGCGATATAAGTAACTTCGAGTGGACCTGTTCTTCTTTTTGTGATGTCAGTTACCATAATTGAACATGTAAATTTCATGATAACTGTAGTTTCGGGAACCAATTTATCAATGGTCCATATGATTTTATTTCCCTCAACCTCTCCCCGACCTTCAGTGGTCTCTCCTATTACGGGATCAGAAAAGTCTTCTGGGATAGTTTTTACCACTTTGACATTAGCGATGGGTTTATCATATAAGTTTCGAAGAGCAATTGCAAAAGTTACAATATTTTCCTTGTCAATTGAGATTCCAAATGATTGGAGGGAATAATCGTCAGCATCCACCCCTCCATCAGCCATGAAATCCTCGTCCTCTTCTTCCTCATCTTCTTCCTCTTCGTCCTCATCTAAATCATTGTATTCATTAGTTTCTTCAAACTTTCTTTCTTTAACAGATTTTCCAACTGAACTAGTCTTATCTTTTGAACGCAAAAGATCGGTCTCAATATCTCGTAAATTTAACACGTTATCCGCATCTGGGAGAGTATTTACATATTCTTTAATGAGAAGAAGATTCTTTGCTTCTCCAGTAATAGAAAAGTCTTCGCTGTATACATTCGTATCCGGTTCAGTGCCTAACTCTCGAATCTTTATTTCATTTGACTCTAAATCTGTGCCTTCGATATTTTTTAATGCAATATCTATATCCCAAATTCTATCTTTCTCGCTTGGATTTTCAACATTAAGTTTTCCCGTAAAATTTATGGATTCGATATTTGCTCCATGATCTAATTCTACGTCTACAGCTTCAATGATTTTTACTAAACCGAGTAAACCTTCACGGTTCCCATCTTTAAGGAGTATGGATCCTTCCAATTCCCCAGTATCGGCGTCATAGGTCTCTATTACAGGAGTTGAAATATCTCTATCAACTAATCGTACCTTTCCCTCATCCATTTCCGTTCTTCTTAAACCTTCTGCTACCTTTTCCTCTTCTGCTTCATCGCTTCCCCAGCCAAATTTCGATTCCTTCTTTTTCTTATCTTTCTTTCGTGCCATATTCGTTTCACATTTTTTATTATTGTATTAATTATTATTTATGGACTAATATTATTACTAGTAAAATAAATATAGGTACTAAAGTTAAAAAAGATTTTTTCAGAATTTCATTACTATAATTTTTTTGGTAGGAAATCTGGATTATTATTCACTAAATTGGGAAGATTCCATTTAAATCCACACATTGGACATCTGTAACGTGTAATACGCTTATTCTTAGGATCTCGTTCAGGACGGAACGAATAATTGCATTTAGGACAAGTTAAGATAAAACCATCCTTTATCTTTGTTATTCTAACTCTTTTCAATCCATTATCTTTCAAAATTACTCTCCATTCTCTGATAATTTTTCATGGAGTAAAATTATTACATCGTTAACATTACAGCCAGTTGGGCCAGTAATTATTTCTGTACCTAACTTTTTAAATACCGAATTGGAATCATTATTTTCAAGATAAGTTTTCATATCGAAATCAAACTTAAGTGCTCGATTTTGAACCTCATTATCGACTAATGCGCCCATTGCCTTACTGTTACCTTCAATACCATCTAGATTGGCACCCATAAAGCAAAAATGATCAATAATTTGGTTCTTTAAGGTTTTATCGAGAAAACTTAGGAGCATTTCTTGATTTCTTCCACCAATTCCTTTTCCTTTGATTGTAACGGTGAGCTCTCCGGTTCCGATCAATGCATATCGTTCGATATGTTGATGCTCGTTTGAATTGACGAAAAATTGGTCAAATACCTTTTCTCCAAATTCTCTTGCCTCTCCTCGCATATCATCGATAAAATAATTCACAATAAATCCTTTATCTTTTAAATAATTAGTTATAGTATGAACTGCACTTTCTACACTTCCAATAAGAAAGTTATGAACATTAGTAAAACATTTATCCCTACTTTTTGGTGTTTCTAAGGTATTATTTATCAAACCTTCTTGTACTAAGGTATTAATAGTACTTGGAATCTTCTTAAATAACTTATATTTATTTAATATATTACGTACATCTTCGAAGGTGGACGAATCTGGTACTGATGGTCCCGAAGCAATTGAATCTAAATTATTCCCTATCACGTCTGATATGATCAATGATATAAGGGTTGCTTGACTTGTTTGAAAGATTAATCGTGCTAAATTCCCTCCTTTGAAATCCGAAAGATGTTTTCTTACAATGTTGATCTCGTGAATTGATGCCCCAGATTCAAGAAGAAGTTCATTCATAATTTGGAGATCTTTTATTTGAATATTTTTTCTAGGTAAAGGTAATAGTGCGGACCCTCCCCCCGAAACTAGAAAGATTATCAAACTCTTTTTAGAACTAGCTTTGATTAATTCCTTCATTCGTAGTACTCCATTGATTCCCGCTTCATTAGGAATCGGATGAGAAGCATAATTAACTTGTATTGCACTGGTTAAGCCTAAATCATCTATAGTTAAGCTATTGGGAATATTAATAATACCATTATACTGAACTTTTGGTATATTTGATAGCAGTTTTTCCAAATATGCTGCCATGTGAGCTACAGCTTTACCTCCCCCAATTATATTAATTTCTTTGAAATAGTTAAGATTAAATTCACTATTTTGAATAATAAGCTTTCCATTTTTAACTTTTAATGATTCTTCCATTAAATTTTTGGGCATAACTGAGGTTATCGCTAATTCTAAACTGTTCAAAATTATTTTCCTTAAGACTAATTGAGGTTTAGACAACTCTGATGAAAGCAATTGTGAATAATTTTTAATTATAGATGGACTCATTTGCTAAGAAGAAATCTTATTTATTGATAGTAATAATATTTGATTAAACTTAATATTGGTTGATTAATTTAATTTAATATCAGTATCGTATAACAAATACTAACTATTAAATGAGAGAAGTTGAACCATAATGAGTGAAAGTGTCGAATATGATGTTGCAATCCTTGGCGCTGGACCCGGAGGTTATCATGCTGCGGTCAGAGCAGCCCAGTATGGAGCTAAAGTTGCCTTGATCGAGAAAGCAAACCTGGGGGGAACGTGTTTAAATTGGGGATGCATCCCAACAAAAGCATTATATGCTTCTGCTGATCTAATTCAAACAATTCGAGAACATGGAGAGAGTTTTGGAGTAAATTGCGACGCGAAGCTTAATTTTGCAAAAGCGGTTGAGCGAAAAAACAATGTGGTAAAAGAATTAGTTGAAGGAATTGCAGGTTTGCAAAAAGCGTGGAAAAATGATGTATATTTTGGGTATGGGAAAATTTTAGGGGGTAACGTTAATGAAGGCTTTGATATTTCAATAGAGGGAAAAGATACTACAACTATTAAAGCAAAACGAGTTATTATCGCGACTGGATCTTCACCTGCCATGATCCCCGCTTTTAATATTGACCATGAGAGGATTCTTACGAGTGATGATATCTTGGATCCAAAATTCAATATAATTCCAAAACGATTATTAATAATTGGAGCGGGAGTTATCGGATGCGAGTTTGCTAACATTTTTGCAACTTTTGGAAGCAAGGTGATAATGTTAGAATATCTTTCAAGTCCGATTGCCACCGAAGAGCCTATGGTTGTAAAGGAGCTGCAAAAGAAATTGGAGAGCTTGGATATAGAACTTAACGTATCACAAAATGTGTTATCCGTAGAAAATACTGGTTCTGGAGTAAAAGCAACGACTTGTGATGCAAGTGTACCACGAGATCAAGTGGAATCCGCTGAGAAGTCCTATTTTGAAGCAGATTATTGTTTAGTATCTATTGGGAGAGCACGTGAGTCTAAAGATATTGGATTGGAAGAACTAGGGATTGAAACCAACAGAGGAGCAATCAATATTGATACTAAAACTACTGAAACTGCGGTGAAAGGAATTTTTGCAATTGGAGATGTTGCCGCATCTGGAGCGCCTATGCTTGCACATGTTGCCAGTTATATGGGGGACGTTGCTGTTGCAAATGCACTAGCGGGTCTAGGAGGTTTTCCAGTAGAAGAGAAGACTACAGATTATAAAGTTGTACCCGCAACCATCTTTACTAATCCGAATATTGGCTCTGTTGGGATTCGAAGGAAGCAGGCGAAAGATTTAGGGATCGACGTGGCCATGGGTAGATTTGCATATACTTCTTTAGGCAAAGCAAAGTGTGCGGGACATGAAGAGGGTTTCTTGTTGATTTTGGCAGATAAAGATACGCATAAAATCATTGGAGCATCTTGTATTGGTGCTGAAGCTCCAGAATTGATCGCTGAAATTGCATTAGCTATGCAACATGGACTTACAATTCATGATGTGGGAGAGACTATCCATAGTCATCCAACCATCTCAGAAATGGTATTAGAAGCTGCAGAAGACGTATTTGGGATGGCAATCCATAAGAAAGGAAGACCATCATTTCACTAATTTCCTTTTTATTTTTATTATAAATTTCTTACTGTATCTTTCAAAAATTTTTGTAATTTCTTCACTGAAAATTTTAAATGATATTTGAGGATAAATAAATATTGATTAAAATTGTCTGAAAATATTGAAGAAAATGAAAATTTTGAAGAAGAGCTCAAGAAAATACAATTCAGATTAAGAAAAATCCATGAGAATCAACAAATTAGTATGTGTTGTGTCTT
>SDNW01000090.1 GCA_004524725.1 Promethearchaeota archaeon | reverse complement strand
TTAGCACGTTCTTTAGATTTAAAAGGTTATATACTTAATCGAGGTAATGCAGGAGTAAGGTTAGTATTACAAGGAGATACAAATCAAATAGATAAATTCATAGAAAAAGTTGAAATTAAAAAACCAGAAATTTCCTACATAGAATCTATTAATATGAGGGATATTAAAAACGCTGCTTTATATAATGATCTGGAAATTAAATCAAGTGAACAAGGAAGGGGAGTAAGCTTAACTCTTCCACCCGATATTGCTATTTGTGATGATTGCATTAGTGATATGAAAAATAGCTCGTTAAAAAAATACTATAAATACCCTTTTATTGCGTGTGCGGTATGTGGACCTCGTTTCACTACAGTAAAAGATTTACCCTACGATAGAGAACGCACAACGATGATAAAATTTCCTTTTTGTAAGGAAGCAGACCCAGTGTCATGTATTGAGGAATACACTGATTCTAACAATCGCCGTTTTCATGCGCAAACTTTTGCATGTTCCGTATGTGGTCCAAAATACACTCTTTATAATAAATCTAAAGAAATTATAGTAAAGAACGATATAGATAAAATTTTAGAAGAAACTTCAAAACAAATATTAGATGGGAAAATCGTAGCTATTAAAGGGATTGGAGGCGTACATCTAGTTTGTTTGGCAGAATATGACGATATACTTATCAAGCTTCGCGAACGAAAAGGTAAACGAAAAAACAAACCGTTTGCTCTAATGATTCCAAAAATTGATACAATTCAACATGAATTTTATATTTCTAATAAAGAAAAAGAGTTATTGACCTCTTTTAGGAGACCAATAGTACTTCTAGAGAGAAGAGATAATGCAATTGATTCCAAAATTAGCCAACAAGTAGCTCCTGGATTGAACAACGTAGGAATTATGCTTGCATATTCGGGTATTCACTATCTATTATTTGATAAATTGGGAAATATTCCATTGGTTTATACCAGCGGAAATAGATCAAGCATTCCAATGAGTCTTGATAATGAGGAAATATTTACACAATTGAATGACCTTGCTGACATTTATTTACTTCATAATCGCCCTATTCATCAGAGAGCGGATGATAGCGTCCTTCGGATCCATGATACGAAAGTAAAGTTGATTAGACGTTCTCGTGGATATGTCCCTGAATATATATCTCTTCCATTTAAAGTAAAAATTCCTGCAGCCTTAGCAGTGGGTCCCGAATTAACAGTGACTGGAGCAGTGTTAAGAAGAAATCGTATTTTTCCTACTCAACATATTGGAAACGTTACGCATCTTGAAACTTATAACTTTTTGAATAATGCAATCTTTCACATGAAACGACTTTTACAAATTAATGATGAGGAAATTCAATTTATTACATGTGACGCGCATCCTGCGTTTATAACGACGAAATATGCACGAGAATTATCAGAAAAATTTAATATACCGTTATTACCAATACAACATCACTATGCCCACGCCTTAGGATTAATGGCGGAAAACAAAATTAAATTAGACGAAGAGATGATTGCTATAACTACTGATGGCGTAGGCTATGCCGAAGGAAACAAAATCAACTCCATCTGGGGAGGAGAAATACTACGTTGTTCATATGTGAATTATGAAAAGTTAAACTCATTAGAACCTCAACCAATGATTGGAGGGGATCGATGTACAAAATATCCCGCTCGGATGCTCGCCTCAATTTTGCTTAAAAAATTAGGTGTAGAGGAGGCTAGAACTGTATTCCAGCAACTCAAAATTCAAAAAGACTTGGAATATGGAAATGATGAATTAAATGCTATCATCTCCTTATGGGAAGAGGCAAATGGTAATTTTCCCAACAAAAATATTCCCTTTACCAGCTCTACTGGAAGGATTTTTGACACGGTGTCGTATCTGCTTGGAGCTTGCAAAATGAAAACATATCGAGGTGAACCTGCAATGAAGCTTGAAGCCTTAGCATCAAGAGGAAACCCAGAAAATGTACCATTAGAAATAGAAAAACGTTATCTAAGAGATACTTCAGGTTTAATCTTAGATATCATCGATTTACTTAATGACAATAGAATAAAGCGGGAAGATATTGCCAGTAAAGTTCAATTAGAGATTGCAAAAGAATTTGCAAAAGCAGCGATTTTTGAAGCTCGATTCAAGAGTATTCCCTATATTGGATTGACGGGAGGCGTAGCCTATAATTATTCTTTCTCTACAGCTATTAGAAACGAAGTCAAAGAAGCAGGATTAACATTTCTGGAGCATGATAAAATACCTCCAGGGGATGCTGGGATTAGTATTGGTCAATTAATTGGTGGAATCTTTAAATATAATCAAGAAGGATGAAATTTTATTAACTTATCACAAACGCATAAAGAATTGTATAACCCAATACAATAGAAAAATGCATAGTCGCGAATAAAGCACCATTTTTAAGAAGGCGTTTGTAATTTAAATTAATGACTTTATATTTCTTAGCTAATGTCAAGGTAAGCATATCGCAAGCTGAACCTTGAGGTAAAAAATTCCCAGCTAAATTTACACCGCTAATAAAGGCGATAATAATTGGATTTGGAAAAAGACTCTGACCTACAATTGCAGAGAATATAGGAAGGAGAATAATAGTTACGGGTGTTCCTGCTAGAAATGCAGACAATAGTGAAGAGATCCCTAAAGTTATAAGGACCGCAAGAAAAATATTATCATTAATTACATTTTCTAAAAGTGAAGAAACAAATTCCGAGAATCCAAATTCGGTTAAAGAATTAGAAAGAATAAACAAGATCGCAAAAATGATTATTATTTTCCAAGAAATATCACTCTTTATCTCAGAAAAGTTTAGTGTTTTTCGATGTAAAAAGAGCAAAAGAGCTGCAGATACTATTGCTACCAATGAAGGGGCAAAACCTAAAAACATAAACCCAAATGTGCCCAAAATTATAATTGACGTAGTTAAAAAGTGCCGTTTATTTTCAATTACTATTCCAGGATCAAGAAAGGATAGTAATATCTTTTTATTTTCTTCCGTTGGAGTCTCTTCTTTTTTTATAATAAATCTGTCTAATAAGTAAAGAGTTAAAATGAGAGTTATAAGATATAATATTCCCATATTTGCAAAATATTCACCAAAACCCCACCCAAATTCCTCTCCGATAATTAAGTTCTTGAGACTTGAGATAGGGGTCAATATAGCACCAATATTGATAGAAATAGTAACTCCCATCATATAACTACCACTCGGGATCTTAAGAATTTGACATGTTCTAAAAATAAGGGGCATTAAAATAAGAGAAAGAGTTAAATCCTCAATAAAAGCAACCAAAGTGGCTGTAAATATGCATATCATATAAAAAAATAGACGATTATTCCCTTTCGTTACATGAATTAATTTAATTGCAATATATTCTAAAATCCTGTCAGATGTCGCGTAATAGATTATGATTTGCATGGCAAATATGAAAATTAAAGTACTAAAATTGATGAATCCAAGTATCTTTTGTTCCTCAAGACCATAAACATGGAGCATTGTAATGACTGCAACAGCAGCAATAATTAGAGCTATTGGAAAATAATCCAAACGGTCTTGGGAAAAAAAAGCCATTAAAATTGCGAATAAGACTAAAATAAAAATTATTGCTGGGGCGTTCATTCAAACTAGTAAATTTTCTTTATTTTAAAAAATATCTTATTCTGTAGGGAATTAGAATAAAAATCTGAGGAAAGAACCTTTATATATGTGGTAGATATATTTCTTATCAGATTAATAAATTGATTTAAAAATTTTGCGCGGATACCATAAATAGTGGATAGTTTATGGGAGGACTTTTTGGTGTTTTTTCGAATGGGGATTGTCTTCGAGATGTTTTTTATGGAACCGATTATCATTCCCACTTAGGAACAGTCAGAGGCGGCTTAGCTGTTAAAAATTCTGGTGGATTTCAAAGATATATTAAAGATATCACCACTACCCAATTTCGCAGTAAATTCAAAAACGATATTAAAAAAATGCATGGAAGCAAAGCAATCGGAGTTATTAGCGATTATGATGACCAACCACTCATTATAAATTCCCATTTAGGGGTATTTGCGATTGCTACAGTGGGAAAGATTAATAATTTAGAGCAACTTGCGACTGAAGTATTAAGAAACGGAGCCCACTTTTCTGAAATGCACGGTGGTGTAATCAATCCTACAGAAATGGTTGCAACAATAATTAGTCAAGAGATATCATTTGAAAAAGGTATTCAAGCTGTTCAGGATGCAATAGAAGGCTCTTGTAGCATGTTAATTTTGACCGAAAAAGGTATCTATGCCGCAAGAGATAAATTTGGCAGAACTCCCTTGATAATTGGTGAGAAAGACTCTTCCTATGCGGTAACTATGGAAACATGTGCCTTTCCTAATCTGGGATATGAGACTACGAAATATTTGGGTCCAGGCGAAGTCGTATTTATTGATGAACACGGTCCAAGACAAATAATTGCCCCCGGTAATCGACTGCAAATTTGTGCTTTCCTTTGGGTATATTATGGATATCCTGCCTCTAATTATGAAGACATTAATGTAGAAGCTGTTCGTTATCGATGTGGTTCCTTTTTAGCTAAAGATGATAATCTAGATATTGATTTAGTAGCGGGGATTCCTGATTCAGGAACCGCTCATGCCCTGGGGTATGCAAATGAGTCTAAACTACCCTTTCTTCGACCGTTCGTAAAATATACGCCAACTTGGCCCCGAAGTTTCATGCCCCAAGAGCAATCAATTCGGGATCTGGTCGCGAAAATGAAACTTATTCCGATAAAAGAACATATTAAAGACAAACGGCTTTTGTTTTGTGAAGACTCAATTGTACGAGGAACTCAATTAAGAAAAACCATACAACGATTATTTCAGCTTGGCGCTAAAGAAGTACACATGCGACCAGCATGTCCACCATTAGTATATAGTTGTAAATTTTTAAATTTTTCTCAATCACGATCTGAGTTAGATTTAGCCGGAAGAAGGGCTATAAAAGAACTCATGGGTGAAAATATTGAGGATCCATCAGAATTTATCCATCCAGAGTCGGAAAAATATAAAGCAATGGTTGAAATTATCCGTCAGAAACTAAAATTGACTAGCCTACAATATCAAACGCTTGAAAATATGGTAAAAGCAATTGGATTACCGAAAAGTTGTTTATGCACCTATTGTTGGGATGGAACGGAATAATGGAGTTATGTTCTACTTTTTGCTATGGAATCTTCTATTTCTCTTATTTTTTCTACTGATTTAAGAGGATATATTCCTGTTAAACATGCTCTACAAAGTTCATTTTCACTTTTCGTAATGGCTCGAGACAAATCTTCTTTGGTCTGATATAGAAGAGAATCTGCTCCGATATGTTTCCTAATTTCTTCAATATAGGAATCACCATATTTATTATAAAATTTAGCTGCTATAAGTTCACTTTTTGTTGGAAAATCTATTCCCATATAGCATGGACTAATAATTGGAGGACAACTAATTCGTAAATGCACTCGTTTTGCACCACCACGTTCCTTTAATAATTGAACTATCTGTCTCATTGTGGTACCTCTTACTATTGAATCATCCAGAAGGATTATATCTTTTCCTTCTATAACACTTTTAATTGGGTTTAATTTTTCTTTAACGGCTGCTTTACGTCTATTTTGTCCAGGCATTATGAAAGTTCGCCATATATATCGGTTCTTCATCAATCCTTCTATGTAAGGTAACTTTGCTTCCTTCGCATATCCAACCGCAACACTTCTCCCAGAATCAGGTACAGGAACTACAATTGCATTATCTGTAATTTCAGAGTTTTTAAGAATAGGATCCTTTTTTGCTAGATACATCCCTAACCGCATTCTTGCCTCTACTACAGATACACCATCTATGATGGAATCTGGACGAGCAAAGTAAATGTACTCAAATTGACAAATTGCAGTTTTGTTTGTTCTTAATACCATCTCCGAATGAATATCCTTTTGATGGCTAATATGGATAATTTCTCCCGGTTTGACGTCTCTCAAGAATTTTCCATCAACGGCATCAATACCACAAGATTCTGATGAAACAAAATATAAGTTTCTTTTGCCTGTTTTTAATTCTCCGATACATAAAGGTTTAAAACCTAAAGGGTCTCTCATTGCATAGATATCTCCTTCTGAAGTTAATATGATAATCGCATACGAACCATCAAGAAATTTACTAGTTAATCGTAAAATCTCTGGCCAATCTTCGGTCCCAATCGAAAGAGACGCAATTAATTGAGCGATAACTTCAGTATCGGTATTAGTCACAAACACTCTTCCCATATCTTCGAGTTTTTTCATAAGCTCAGCATAATTAGGGATAGTACCGTTAAATGCTAAAGAAAACTCGATTTCATTATTTTTAAAATGAAAAGGCTGCAAATAATAAGAAGAACTATATTCTTTTGCTCCCGTGGTAGCATATCGATTATGCCCAATGCCAACATTACCCCAGAGTTTCGATAACACTCTATTATTTAAAACTTTTGAAACTAAACCTTTTCGTTTATAAGTATAAATATTCCCTCCCGTTTCAAGCAATGATATTCCTGTAGCCTCTTGTCCTCTATGTTGGAGAGCTATTAAACCACTATATAACAATTTTGAAACCGAATAACCAATATCATCGCAAGCTACACCAAAAATAGCACAATTTTCTCGTGGTTTATCTCTCTGGGGTCCATCATAAAATTTTCGCGGCATAATTTTATCGGTTTTAGAGAGATAGATTCATTATCTACTATAACTACAAGTAATTTAAATGATTTATATTTTTTAATAATTGGTGTAATTAATTATTAATATTTTAACGGAAATTTCGTTTAAAAATTGGTATGAATAATAAATATCTTGCTTTTGGGATCTTAATTGGGGGAAAAAGTACTCGTTTTGGAGCAGATAAAGGGCTATTCAAATTAAGAAAAAAACGACTTATAGAATACCAACTTGAGATCCTACAATACTTTAATTTCGATATTTTTCTCATCGCAAACGATAAAACACAAGTCCAATCTTATATTGACGAAATTGATTTTCGCATAATTACTGGATTTATAATTGATGAATATGATTTTGATTTAGATCCTACGATGCGATCCCCAATGATAGGACTGTATTCTGCCTTTAAAGAATTAAGGAAACTCAATTACAAAAAATTATATGCTCTTTCTTGTGACAATCCTCTTATCAAGAAAGAAGTAATTGATTTTTTAATTCAAGAAATAAAAGAATATGAATGTGTGATCCCACGTTGGAAAAATCAATTTGTCGAACCATTATTTGCGATTTATCCGATTGAAAAGGCGTACTATAGAAGTTCTGAATGTATTAAAAAACAGCAATTTAAACTTACAAATATAATCGATGATGAATGGAAAATAAAGTTTGTTTCGATCGAAAAAACAATTAGAAAGTTGGATCCTTATCTTTTATCTTTTAAAAACATAAATACAAACGGAGATATAGAAGAGATTGAAAAACTTTTTACAAATAATAATTAAAAAAAATAGATAATAAATTTTTAATTTAATCTCGTGGTAGGAAAACGCTAACAAGTCCTAAAGCTCCACCAGCGACTAAGAAATACGTACCTAAACCGACATCTCCTAAATTCACTATAATGGGGAAGAAATCAGCAAAATGTTCTCCAATAAAATACAACGTAAAAATTCCAGTTGTAGGTCCGAGAATATCAGTATAGAATAAGATTAGTATCATTGCGCCAACGACTAATGGGAATAATGAGAAAATAAATGCTAAAATCCGATACTTTATACCAGCAAGCTGAAGTATTCCAGAGGCTAGAAATATTAAGAATAGTATAGTAAAAATGTAGATGAATATTACATCCCATCCTGTTGCCAGTGCAATAGCATCCGCATTTCCAAAGAGATCAGGTAAATTGATAATAAATCCTATACCAGAACCAGCAAATAATCCAGCACTTCCATAAATCGCAAAGACATAGGTCCCAAGTAAGGTTAAAATTGCACCCAATATGATTAAAATTTTACCAGTTTCCACTTTTTTTACACCTTTTTAGATAAATTTGTAAATTATTCTAATTAGATAACTAGTTATCGTTATATTATTTTTCTTTCTTTATAATATTATATCTTATCTTCTGGTAATTTTTTCTCAAAACATAAAGTTGAATCCCATTCTAAGAATGGAATCTGGACTAAATTATTCGTAAAGAAGCTCTTTTTTATAAAAGCAACCTTTTAAAAGGTATAATCCTAATCCTATTTAAACCTAAAAATAATAATAAATCTTTATAAAAATCATAGATTTTTACATGTATTAGAATATACTTGAAGATTTTATTATTTTTGAGTATCATAAACCATAACTATAATTAAGGATCTTTACGATGAGAGATATAATCATTAAAAATGGATTAGTTTATGACCCTCTTAACGACTTAGATGGAGAGAAGAAGGAGATTCATATCAAAGACGGGAAAGTTGTTGATAAAGTGAACGGAGATGCGAAGATCATTGATGCCTCAGGGATGATCGTTTTACCCGGGGGAGTGGATATTCATTCTCATATCTCTGGTGCGAAAGTAAATTCTGGTCGAGCCTTTCGTCCCGAAGATAAACTCCCAAATTATAATGATAAAAAAACAAAGGTGACACGATCTGGTACAGGATATTCGGTACCCTCTACTTGGTCAACAGGATATCGGTATGCACGACTTGGATATACAACAGTTATCGAGCCAGCTATGCCATTATTAGAAGCTCGCCATACACACGAGGAATTTAACGAAATGCCGATTATCGATAAAGCTGCGTTTCCCCTCCTTGGAAACAATTGGTTTGTCATGCGATTCATAAAAGATAAGGAATATGATAAGCTTGCGGCCTATATTGCTTGGGTTTTAAAGGTAACTAAAGGCTATGCGGTAAAAATAGTAAATCCAGGAGGCGTTGAAAATTGGTGCTGGGGTAAGAATGTGGATTCTTTGGATGATCACGTTCTCCATTTTGGAGTGACTCCAAGAGAAATTGTAGAAGGATTAGCAAAGGCAAATGAAAAGATAGGACTACCCCACACAATTCATGTTCATTGTAACAATCTAGGACATCCAGGAAATGTAAAGCATACTCTGGCAACTATGGATACTGTAGA
>SDNW01000089.1 GCA_004524725.1 Promethearchaeota archaeon | reverse complement strand
TGATCTATTTTATCGATTATTGCATCTCCTACGAATATATTTCGATTTTTTTTATCAAAAATAGCAATGGAATCTTGAGTATGACCAAAGAAATTTAACACTTCGAGTTCTAATCCTTTTAAATCGATAGTATCCCCTTCTTTTAAAGGAGTTACGTCTTCAATTGGATTCATATTGTATCCAAAATAGCTATTCATCGATTCTGGATTTTTAAGATTATATATTGCTTTTTCTGAAGCCAATACTTCTATTGTATTCTCTTTCATTAAACTCTTTAATTTTTCAACTCCTTGTACGTGATCAAAATGACTATGAGTCAAAAGTATTTTATGTATTGGATAAAGACCAAAATTTTTCAATTTCTTTAAGATTTTTCTAGTAACTAAATCATCACCTACATCTATCATCATTCGCTCTCCTTTATTTTCAATAACATAGAGCGAAAGTTGTCCTGGTAATCGAAAAACTAAACCATCAATAAGGAAAGAATTATCATTAAACCTTCCTTCAGAATTTAAAAAAACCATGCTATATTCCCCTATTTTTTAATTCGTCTAATGACCAATAATATTTAAAATGATTGTCATATAATTTAAAAAGAGATTCATTCTTCTATTATTATGATGACTAATTCTGCTGAAGAATTCGACGTGTGTATCGTAGGAGCTAGCATCGCGGGGAATTATTTGAGTTACTTATTATCGAAAACAGACTTAAACGTTGTAGTGGTAGAGGAACATAGAGATATTGGTTTACCTTTACAATGTGCAGGGATTATTTCCCAGAAAATCTCTAACTTGATCAATCTGCCTAATAATATTGTGAAACATCGGGTTCAAATCGCGAAACTAGTATCACCCTCTGGAAAATTTATTGAATTATCCGGCAATGAGCATCCCTACGTTATTGATCGAACCGCGTTAGACAAACATTTCTATACACTCGCCCAATCGAATCCAAAAGTGTCGTTTTATTTAGGTGAAAAGGTAAAGTCAATTAGGATTCTTAAAGAGGACTTTCCTCCATCGGTACTTATTAGTACTACTAAACGAATGATTATATGTAAAATGCTAATTGGCTGTGATGGTCCTACCTCGTTTGTTGGATCATTCTTGAATGTAAACAATAAATTGTTATATGCCACCCAGATTCGAGTGAATGCTCAATTTAACGAAAATAAAGCCGTTTTGGTATTCAATCCCCGATGGAAGGAACTATTTGGTTGGATAGTTCCAGAAGGGGACAAAACCTATCGAATTGGCATTGCCTCTTCAGATCAAATTAAGGATAGGTTTGATGTGTTCTTAAGAATGCTCAACATAAATTCCAGGAATAAGATAGATCAGCAAGGAGGCCTTATTCCCTATGGAATGATGAATAAATGCGCCTTCAATAATATAATTTTACTTGGAGATGCGGCTGGGCAAGTAAAGGCTACAACAGGTGGAGGAATTATTATGCTTATTACCGCAGCAAAAATTGCGAGTGAATGTATACAAAAAGCTTTTAAAAATAATGATTTTTCAAAACATTTTCTTAAAGAGCATTATGAAATCCCTTGTAAAGCATTGATTGGGGAACAATTAAAAATTCATTTTCTTATCAGAAAAATTTTAGAATCGTTAGATGCAGAAGAATTTGATTATTTTTTCGATATCATTAAAATAAATCATATCGAAAACTTAATATCTGTTTACGGCGATATGGATTTCCCTAGAGACTTAGCAATGAAGATGCTACGAAATCCTATGGTGATAAAATTTTTACTGAAATTTATTATTCGAAGACCCCTACTTCTTCTGAAAATACTTTTCTTATTAATAAGAGCTTAGTGCTTTATTTCGACTAATTAAATACTTATAAAGATATAAGATGAGATATATATCTAAATAAAATATCATGTGATGATCTAAGATGGAATGTCGCGAAAGAGTTCTAGCCGCACTGAATTTAGAAGAACCCGATAGAGTGCCTTGTCATACCATATTGATTGATGCCAATAACGTAGATGAAATATTAGGAAAACCAGAACTTTCTGATTTTGATCTATTAGCACAAATTAAAAAAAATAATCCCGATGGATGGAGAGAAGAGTTAAGCAATTTAGTAGAAAGTGTAGAAACCTCGGTTTTTTCCCGATGTGTTGAAGCAGCAGCAGAGATCGGGTTAGATGCAATGCAGGTAGGGATTATCCCCCTGAGATTTGTTGATGTCCCAGGCGATGAGCGAGATTTAATGAAAGATATCTTCGGAAGGATATGGGAAGCTCGAGATAATGAGGGAAACTTTAATCCCTACTATTTATATGGAACCACCGATTCTATAGAGAAGTGGAAGGAAGTTAAGGAAAATTTAGAGGGTCCAGCTTTAGAAAAATATAAACCCTTTGTCAAAAAATTCTATCGCCGTATTAATAAAAAACACAAAGATAAAATTTTTGTATTAGTAACCAATGATTTGGCTGGTGTGTTTGAAAGCGCATCACAAGGATTAGGAATGAAATTTTTTGCAAAGATGCTTCATAAAAATCCAAAATTTATCAAAGAAGTACATGAATCCATCGCACAGTTTACAGCAGAGCTCTATAAAAGTTACATGGAAGCCGGAGCGGAGGTATTCATAGAATCGGGAGACTTAGCATATAAAACGGGTCCGATGATGAGTCCTAAAAAATTCTATGAAGTTTTATTACCTGCCTATAAAACTATCACTGATACGGTTCATGAAGGAGGAGGAAAAATAGTTTTACATACAGATGGATATGTCACACCCTTGTTAGACTTTGTTATTGATTGTGGATTTGATGGATTGCAGTCATTGGAACCAACCGCGAATGTTGATTTAGCTGAAGTAAAAAGAAAAACTGCTGGTAAATTATGCTTGATGGGTAATATCGATGTTGCTCACACTCTCGTGTATGGGAGTAAGGAAGAGGTTTATAATGATGTGAAATATGCCATTAAAACAGCTGGACCCGGCGGAGGCTTTATGGTGAGTGCTGCAAATATGCATCCCGCGGTTAAAGTCCCTAACCTTCGTTGGATGGTAGAAGCAACCAAAAAATTTGGAGAATATCCACTTAATTTCTAAATATTTATTTTAATTATCTAATTAGTACCTTATCTGCTTTTATGGAGGTACCATTGAAAAGAATGCAATTTCGTTGAATAAGAGATACCACACAATCATAAAAACAATTATTATTCCTGATGAAATGGCTCCAAACCACTTTACGCCTCGAGGAATTCCTAAATCTTCATTTTTGCGTTGTACAATCGCGCGAATCCCAGCAACTAAATATATCGCCGTTAAAATCAAAGTGACAAACCAACAAAATAATATGAATAGGGTTAGAGTGTAGATTGGCTGTCCTTCCCACGTAATTGCATTAATAAATTGCCAATAGGTTACAATCAGATATGTTGGAATTGACCCATAAATTGCAGCAGATATAAATGATATAACACTCCATAAAAAACCTTTAGTTGATGACATTTTAGTTTAAACTCGCTTATGATATGATTCTTTGTATTCAACTCTTATTAATTATATTTTCAATAATTTATAAGATTTCTAGCAAAAGAATATGAATATGAGTAATCAAAAAAGAATTAAAATAGAAAAAAAAAGTTGAATTTAAAAAAATCTACCTAAAAATGATAAACCACTTTGAGGGGGAGACATTGTTATGATGAGAAAAGTGATTAGAAGTGCACTTATTACCGTCCCCGCAACAATATTTCCTGTTTTTTTATATAAGAACATCGATACCGCAGAATTGAGCGTAAATGAAACTAAAGCAATAGGAATGAAATTTCCGAAATAGAAGTAACTTCCTGTAATTGCGCCTAATATCAGCAAGAGTATAAAGAAGTATAGAAAAGGAAAGATGAAGCCTAAGAATATCATTTCTAAAGTATCTTGGAATCTTTCTTTTAACTTATTTTGGACTATAAACTGCATGATCATGGAATATACGAGATTTATAAAGAACATTATAGCAAAGAAGATAGGTATCGTCCAGACTTTCATCAATGAAGGAAGGAGAGCAAGATAATTTAAACCAATTGAGAGATAGGCAACCAAATATAATATTGTTGCCAGAATTAAACCGAGAATTAATTCTCTTAAGAACTTAGCTCTACTCTCGAATGTAGTTTTGAAGATATTTTTTATTGAGTGTCCAGTTTTTTTTCCTAAACGCCATAATAAGACCAAAAAGCTAAAAGTCTGACCAAATAGTAAAGTCACTACAAATCCAGCAATCGCAAGTGGTAATATGAGTAAAAGTGGGAAAAATATTAGAATTCCTGGGATAGCAAGTAATAGAGAATATACAATCATCTGTATCGACAACTTGCCAAGCGAAATCTCTGTACTTTCAATTCTGAAAAACTTAATCTCTCTTTCCTCTCCTCTTTCTTGCTTTGATAGCAATATAAGTTTAGAAATTGGATCCACTATTGCAAAGAATAATCCAATCCCCCCAAATATTTGGATAAACAATATAATTGCTCGAAGATTGCCATAAAAATTTTCGTCTACTACATCAATTTGGAATGCATTTATCGCCCAATCACGAGCTACTCGGATAAAATCAGCGTCCCATGCGACTTTTAAGTGATTGCTATCATCATCTAAATAAATCATGGTGGCATTATCTTGAATAAATGAGCCATATATCTTGTTTGCATCCACATCTGCGATAGGAATTCCAGCACGTATGGAAACACTTTCCTTTTGATCGCTTAATTCCACGGCTTCATCAAAGATTGCTTGAATCATTAGCACGTGGAGTGGATTCGTTGAATTTCCCGTTCTGAGAGTGGGATCAAGCCATGTTCCTATTCCAATAAAGCATATAAAAGAAGAATCGTTTTGTATTACTGTTTGACCCAATCCTCCCATACTATAGCCGATATATCCCAAAGAATTCATATCGATATCACCTCGTGAGCTTAGATAAGCCTTAATCGCAATGATGTCTTTATACATATCATCTCTCTCACCATCTGAACTTTGACCGTGTCCTCGAAAATCGAACGGAACGGCAACAAATCCAGCTGCGGCTAATTCTACAGCATAACCCTTTACCATTTCTTTGTTTACCATAGAACCATGCCCTATTATAAAAGCCGGTTTGTTTGATCCGCCATTCTGTGGTTCAAACACGTTGAAAGAAATTATTACACCGTCATCAGTCGTCGTAGTTAACCCATAAGTACTTTTTACGCTAAATGGGGTAATAAACATAAAAATCGTACCAATAACAAAAATCCCCAAAAAGACAAAAATGATTATTAAACGTTTTTTTGAAAGATTATATTTGTTCATAATCTATTATTTCAACCTTATTTAATATAAATGATTCAATTATCATTCACAATCTATAGCATTTCTCTTCAAATATTTTTATTATTGAAAATATTTTTTGACCCAAATTTAAATAATTTTTTATTTTAAGTGAAAATGGAAATAGAAATGAGATTTTATAAGATATCAAATAAAAAGAAAAAAAATTATTTTATTAATTTTTTAGTTCTAAAAGCTATTACTAGTATAATTACTAGCATCGAAATACTTATTACGAATAAGGTATAACCAGGAATTCTTGGAACATCAGTTGGTGGACCAGTAGGCTCAATTTCAACTGTCACCGATTCATAATTAGATACAGCATATCCATAATCATTATAAGCCACTACAAGGAAATAATATGTTCCATTATTAAAAGTTACATCAACACCATTATCGGTTATATCTTGAATCCAAGGTAATTCGGATTCTATGTCTATATTAGCACTGATATTTGAATAAAACAAGGAATAATTATTTACTCTTGAGGATATAGACCAATTTAGAGTGAATTCACCATCATCATCAGGCGTATCTGCATCAGACCAGAGAGTAAACCCTCCTGGGGAGTCTATTGTTAATTTTACGGTTATTATATCATAAAAAGCAGTTAAAAGCGTAAAACCTGTGAAATAAATATTATCATTACTATCTATTATTAAATCGTAGCACCAATTACTATACATAGATCCTCGATCCCAATATTTATCCCATATCAAGCTCCCAGCTGAATTGTATTTCAAAATAAAAATGTCTCCATTGATTTGATAACCTCCTACATAAACATAACCCGCCGAATCGAATGCTATAGACCATGCTTCCTCTTGCCAACTCGGCGTAGAATCCCAAGTGCTATTCCATAATTTATTTCCATTAGTATCATATTTGACTAATGTAATGTCCTTATTTGGCGATCCAAAGCTAGTTGAGAATCCTGTAATATAAACATTGTAGAGTGAATCAACTCCGACAGCATAAGCTTGATCACTTTGAGATCCTCCCCATGTTCTATTCCATAAATGGTTCCCTGAACTATCCATCTTAACAACTAAATAGTTATAAGAAGGCGCTGAACCATTCAAGCCCGCAAGATATATATTACCATTATCGTCTAATGTAATGTCATAGCAAGATTGATACGTTGGACCACCAATTACCGAAGTCCATTGTAAATGACCTGTACTATTATATTTTAACACAACAGTATCATAAGATGCAAAAATCGATTGGCTTACTACAAAGATATTATCATTATTGTCGATATGAAGCGCCCAGAAGTTATCATATAAGCCTCCATGATACGATCGTTTCCAAACTAAATTTCCAGTAGAGTTAAACTTTAATAATAGCCCATCTAAATTTGGGAATGTTGTACCATTTCCACCAGCAATATATATATTTTTCTGGGAATCCAAGGAAACATCATAACCAATTTCATTCGCTCCATTATCCCAAGTAAGATTCCAGAGGTGCTGGCCTAAGTTATTATATTTAATTAAAACAATATCCTGATTTGTAGTCGTCCCATTATACCCTACAGTAAAAAGTTCTCCGGTACTTTCGTCTATTGTTATTCCTCTCCCAAATTCTTCGTTATATTGGTCCCAAGGACTCACCCAATCTTCTGTAAATGATAATAGGGGCAAATTAGGATTTTTGGAACTTAAATTTATTGATTGATTCAATAACAGTGAAGCTCCTAGGCTAAATAGTATCCCAAAGAATAAAATTATTAAAATAAAACTATGTTTAACTTTCAAATTTGTCTTCACTCTCAGTTGTAATAAATTTATTAGTTAAAGTAAAACATAACAAAATTCCTTTTTTTACTTTTCTGTTGAATTTTTAATTATGAACTAAAATCAATTAGGAGTTTAGGACCGAATCTACTTTAATTTTTTATTAATAAAAGGTTTTTATCATTCAAAATATTTTTACAACCTAATTACAATAAAACTTGCATTAAAAATGACAATGGAACAAAAAATATTCAAGCGATGGTATGTAGTAATTGGTGCAATTCTTATCCAGCTTGCTCTTGGATCACTTTATTCCTGGGGCACTATGACTCAATTCATTAGTAATGGAGCCTATCTTCTCGAAACAACTGAAGTTACTATCTATATTTTCGGAATTGCATTGGCAGCATTTGCAATAACGATGATATTTGCGGGAAGATTACAGCAAAAGTATGGCCCAATGAAGATTACTATTTTAGGTGCAATATTTATCGGAACTGGCACTTTCTTATCTGCAGCGATGACCTCCTTTATCGGATTGTTTATCACTTATGGAATTCTTTTCGGAATGGGCATAGGATTTGCATATGTATGCCCCATAGCGACAGCAGCGAAATGGTATCCTGAAAAGAAGGGATTTATCTCAGGAATAGCTGTTGCGGGTTTCGGTGCTGGGTCTTTCCTTTTCAATTATCTAATTAGAGCATTTGCACTTATTAATATCCCAATCATGTTTATACTTTTGGGAATTATCTATCTCGCTTTTCTATTGATTGGTGCAATAACCATGCGAAATCCTCCAGAAGGATGGGTACCCGTGGGGTATGTTCAACCACCCCCGAAAAAGGATACTGCGAGTGGCATTATCGAATTTGAGCGAGGTGAAATGGTAAGAACGAAACAATTTTGGTTACTATGGCTCGCTTATATTTTGGGTTGTATGCCTGGACTATTGGTGATTGGAACTTACTCCTCTTTTGCAAAAAGTAATCCAACCTTCAATATATTTCCAATCGCATCGATTCCAGAAGTATTTGTATTTGTTGGGAGCATAGCCGCATTATTTAATGGATTAGGTCGCATTTTATGGGGTAAGATCGCTGATATATTCACTTATAAGAGGGCAATGTTGATGATGTTCACATTACAGGCAATTGCTTTATTCCTCTATTTTACGACGAATATAGATTTTATCTATTACTTAGTGTTAACCTGTGTAATTTTGCTTTGCTTCGGTGGAAATCTGAGTTTATTCCCAACTGGAACAGCTGATCTTTTTGGAAATCGACATTTAGGGGAAAATTATGGTGTAGTATTTACGGCTTATGGAATTGCTGGATTTGTGCAAGCTGTTGCAACTAATCAGCTAGTATTAGCATTCGGAGGTTATCTCCAACTTTATTTAGTTGTTGGATTCTTTACTGTTGGGGCAGCTCTCTTGATTTACTTACTGAAACCACCGAAAAAATAAAATCGAAAATATAAACTAATAACTTTTTTCTTTTTTTTTATTATTGTCCTAAATGGAGGCCTTATTTAGGATAAATGCTTTGAGTAGCTCTATAGTATAATAAATATCATCTAGTTTCAAAAGTGATGTCGGAGAGTGAATATAGCGGCACGGAACGGATACCACTGTACTTTTAACTCCTTCTCGGGTAAGTTGAATCATACCAGCATCTGTCTTTCCATACATTGGTTTTTTAATTTGATATAGAATCATTCCTAATTTTGCATTTTCTATCAATCTTTTATTCATATATGGAGAGGAAATGATTGATTTGTCCGCAACGCTTATAGCTGGACCTTTTCCTATATAGACTGGAATATTGGAGGGTTTAATATCTGGAACATCTGCTGCGGTTGTATTTTCTATTGCAATTGCCATCGTAGGATCTAATTTATAAGCACCTGTTACCGCACCAAATCTCCCAATTTCTTCTTGGGTCGCGAAATTGAAAAGCAATGTTTCTTTTAACTCCTCTCTATTTTTCATATTTCGCATTAAATGGATTAAAACATTACATCCTGTTCGATCATCAAATGCCTTGCCTCGAAC
>SDNW01000015.1 GCA_004524725.1 Promethearchaeota archaeon | reverse complement strand
GTGAACTCGCTAATCAAATAGAATCAAGGATCTTTTTCATAAAAAGATTTAGATAGATTAGTTTTAAAACAATGCTTAAATTATCTTTATTAACTGGAATTTAAATATAAAATAGGATCAAATAATGATAACTCCTTTTGAAGACGAAGATATCAAACGAAGAATTCGATATCTTCATTTTAAAATAAAACATTTAGAAGAAGCTTTAGAAAAAGAAGATGAGAGTTTTAGCTTAGATGATTTGAATCTGATATTGGAATATACTCGTATCTTGAATATTAATTATCAGATCATTGACCATTCGAAAATTTTAAAAGATTTAGACATTACCCATTCATTTCAAGATCCTTTAGAAAATAATAAGGAAATTGAAATAAATGATATCATGTTTGAATGTAGCCGTGTTTTGTGGGTCATGGCAAGAGCTTATGCTAATTTATCTGAAAAGTTTGAAGAAGAAGAGGAATGGGAAGATTCAATTATCGCGATGGTTGAGTGTAGCAAAATATATAAAAGCGCAGCCTACTTCAGTTCCTCCGCAGTCTATCAGAATGAAATTGGAATGAGCCTCTCATCGGAAAACTTAGAATTAAATTCAGAGGAAGCACGTGTTTTTGCTCAAAGTTTAGCTGCTTTAAGAGAAGAACATAATAATAATATTTATTTTGCTTCTAAATTATATGCTGGATTAAGTGCTTTATCAAAAAGGCTGTTTTATTTAAAAAAGCATGTTGAGAAAAAGAAACAACAATTGCGAGGGCAATTTCACTTCGATATGGGCAAAGCCTGTCAATTAAAAGCTCGAGCAACCACCGAATCATCTCTTACTTCAATTAATCAGAGTAAAGTGTTAAAGTTAAAGCAAAAAGCTTATTTCTATTTTGATAAAGCACAACAAATATGGGAGGGTATGCTAGAAAGTTTAAATGAATTATCTAAAGATGAAAGCGATAGTGTTGAAAATAATATTGTAATAGTCAAGGATCTTATAAAAGAGATGGAAATTGAACCATTAGATTATGAGGAAATCAAAAAGATCCAAGACCCTGAACCAATTATAATTATACCAGAGAATCTAGCTCCATTTGTTCCAAAAAACATTGTCTTTTTAACTAAGTTCGTCCCAAAAGATCTCAATATTAAGCGATTCAAATCCTTCCAGAAGAAAAAGTTAGAGCAAAAAATTCCATACAGTAAAAAAGAAAAGTTAATTGATAAGAAAGCAGGAATTATAAGAACTTTAAATGAGTTGAAACAATTAAAAGAAAGTAACGAACTTGATGCTGATAAGTTCGCAGAACTGTTAGAAAAGTATTCTACTAAATTAAAAATGGTTGAGACCGCCATCGAAAAACTCTCAAAGCAATAACACTTCCCTTTATTTCATATATCAAAATATAGCTTTCTATTTTGGGTCAATTCAAATTTTCTGTCTTGTGAATTTTGAAACACAAGATCATATACTTCTTTGAAGATTATTCCTAAGAGAAAAGCTTTAATTACTAATAGTAAAAGGAGCATCATAATTAGAAGATTGTGTAACTCTTTAAGGAATAAAAAACAAAATAGTATAAAGTTCGGTAAGTAAAGGACAGTTCCAATTGCGATCCTCTTCCCGAATTTTATTACATTTTTATCCTCTAATTTGAAGACTTTTTTTAAATAAAGCCCCTCAATTAACCAGTAGATGCAAAAAAGTATATCGATTCCACTCAAGATAACAATTATATCCCTATCCGCGGGTTCTAAAGCAATATATGGTTTTAATAAAATACTGCTTATTAAAAAAGTAATGGAAAAGATTGCTAGGAGTACCGTTGTTGATAAGAATCCATTGCGAAATTGTTTATAATCCATTTAAGTTACTAATAAAATTATGGTTTTTGAATTAATCTAGTTGAAGTTTTATAAAAGAAAAAAATAAAAGATATATTAATATATTCAATTTTTTCGATAATATGCCTATTTTAAACGAAGCTGAGATAGAAGATTTAAAACAAATCCACCCAAGAAAGAAGGTTCTTAGGAGGCTGTTTTTGGTTAGTGGAGTTGTAATCTCAGTCCTAGGTTTATTATTTTTTTTATTTGGAGTAGATTTAGGGTTTAGTGTTGATAATATCAATCTTTCATTATTAATTGATATATTAATAATTATATTCGGTCTTATTCTCGCATCTAAGTATTTTATCGCCCCATACTATTTACGAGAAAACTCGATTACCATAAAGAATGTTCGAAATTTAAGGGAATCACCCGTAAAAGAAACTAAATTTTTCTCTTACGCCCTTTCCCGATTAATAGCAGGTATAATTTTGATATTAATCGGTTTAATCTCGTTTTTAACTTTTGGAACAGATGTAGGACATGAAGTTGAATTTGGAAGTGCTGTAGTTCTCGGGGGTCCTTCTTTTTTTTATTTAACAGGACTCCCAATGCTCGGTGTCGGGTTTAGTTTATTATTATACTTCTTATTAAGTATCTTTCGAGGAAGATTTTCAGAATCAGAGAATTTTTACTTTTTATACGAAATTCGACCTGGTTTTCCATGGTTAACCGAGATCCCTAAAAAAGATATTGAAGCTATTCGATACCAAAACAACAATCTTGGACCAAAATTGGTGTGGATTGTATTTTTCGTTCCTTTCATTGTTTTACAATTAATGACTGCGATTCCGCTCTTTTTTGTAGAAAAAGCAGGTCCTGAATTTGTGCTATCTTGGTCTTTTCTATTTTATTCAATCTTAGAAATCATTGTACTAATAATTTTAGTTGTGTTTCAACAAAATTATTTCGAAATAGCATCAAAAGAAATGCTTTATGAAATGTGGTTTTCCCCTGTTAGATTGAGAGGACAGAGCCAAGTAAAAGAAGATTTTAAAACTTTTTTTGATTTTTCCCAATCAAATCGAAATAATGAGAACTTAAGCGAGGAACTTCGTAATAATAATTCATTTACTCCAAAGGAGTCTTTTTCAAATCTGAGTAAAACTCATTCTCTATTATTTCAATTGCTATTTGGTCTGTTTTTAATAACAATTGCGATTATTATGATGGCTCAAATGATTCTATTTGGACCTTTTGTGTGGTGGATAGCATTAACTTATGGTATCATACTTATTGTGAGATCATTCAATCAAGATTTTAGTGATTCTCATGGAACTGATATTTCATATAATAAGAAAAAGCAACGATTTACATTGTACCGGGAATTTAAATTTAAGTTTCAGTTTGTCCTATTTAAAAATGTTAATTCTTTAGAAATAACTAAGTGGTACCGAAAGTTAGATTTTTTCGATGTTGCGGCAATAATCGGATTAGTCGTTTTTTCAATCGTACAACAGTTTCAAGGATGGGTTTTAGTAGATTCAGTTTCTTTAGTTATTGATAATGTTTTTGGTACGATCATCATGTTAATAATCTTAATCTTAACTATTCTATTTCTTTGTTTACCTATTAATGTAATCGAGTTAAAGACGCCCTCAATTATCTATCGGATTAGCATTTCGCTAAAAATAAGGAAAATATCGTTTTTAAAGAGAATTAGGTCAAATTTTTTCGAGAGTATCAATACAATATCTGAAAGAGATATGAAAAGAGTCTTTATAATTAGATTGGGATTGATAATCTCAATTATAGTAGGGGTTTGTATTTATATGACTATTTATTTTGCTTTTTTCTTTTAAAAAAAGGAATACTATTTAGCTAACTCTCTACTTTTTAACCGAAGATCTTTTCCATGACATCTTCGACACTTTTTTGCCTTAATTGGATTTAAGGCTCCACATCTTCTGCACACACTTTTTTCTAATAAATGATAACGTGCAATTCTGCGCTTTTCCGGATCATCAATAGGGGACAATGCTTATTTCATCTCATAGCTTTTCTTTTAATCATTTAAAATATATCCTTATAACTAAGGATTAAAGAGTAAAATTGTTTTAAAAATTAAAATTTTTGTATCTAATGAAAAAATTAAAATTTTATAATTAATACAATAATATATTCAATTTTAAGATCACCAGTTTAGTGACGATTAATTTGCCAAAAGAGATATTAAGTGAGGAAAAATTTCTGGAATTAGCGGATTTTGCTATTCATTGTAGGGTTAAGCGTGTAAAAGATGTAGTTAAGCTCAAGTTGAGAACTCAGAAATATCTATATACCTATAAAACCGATCCTAATTCTGCCGACAGAATATTGAGTAGCATTAGCTGTGATATAATTGAGCTTTAAAAGAAATATTAAATTTTAATAAAATATATCATTTTTTAGATAATGAGAAAGCTTCCAGCATGTATTAGTTGTGTACAAACAGGTTTTTTATGCACAAATTGCCAAGAAAATCTTGATGCCGGTAAAATTACTCAGTTCGAATTAGATTTATCTAAAGATTTACTTGATCTGGAAGAAAAATTTACTTATTTAAAAGAAGTCTCCTTTTATAAAGCGATTGATTTTGAGGATGTGGTAATTTTAGTAGTAGGAAAAAAAGATAAATTAAAATTTAGTAATGAACTACAAGAATGGATTAAAGAAACTTATGAGATTGATAAGCTCATTCTAATTGAAAATACTAAAAAACCAAGACCCGTTATAGAAGCATTAATAGCTCCTTATAAGATTCTATCGCTAAATGAAATTTTCCTCGCCACAGGAGATATTCAATTTAAAGCCATTCTTTTTGAAAAGGATTTAGATAAAATTTTATTTACAAAAGAAGAGCTTGAGGATTTAATTTTAGAACTTACTGGCAATATAACGAGAATAGAATTTCAATAAATCTCTTAATTAGTCCTCACTTAACTTTTAATGGGGAAGGAATATTGTGGATGATTATAAACAAGTTATACTCATAAGAACGGATTTAAAGATGGGTGTGGGAAAAAAGTGTGCTCAATCTTGTCATGCTTCAGTCTCAGCCTCTGATTTAGTTAGAAGAAGGAATAAAATTGTATGGAAGTTCTGGTTAAACAGTGGTCAAAAAAAGGTAGTACTCAAGATAAATACAATTGATGGGATAAAAGATATCATTATCCAATTAGAAAGGAAAAAAATAAATTATTTCTTGGTAAAGGATGCTGGATTAACTCAGTTAACTCCTGGAACAATTACTGCTTTAGGAATAGGTCCCGCACTTTCATCGGAGATAGATGAAATAACTGGAGATTTGAAGTTATTATAAATAATGTATAAACGGTCCTTAAAGTGAATGATGAATCTGCATCACATCGTGAATTTCAAGGGAATCTAGAGAGAGAGATCGAACAATTTGTAGGGATAAGTGTGTATTCCACCTCCTCTATGAAAGGTTTAGGTGGTATATATAAAAATAATTATAAAGATTTTATTGTAAAGGAAATTACCAATGAGGGAAAAATTCTTGAGGTTAAAGAAGATACCCCTGTATCTGTATTCGATGATTCCACTCATAATTTTACTACTTTTAACCTTATAAAAATTAATAGAGATACATTTGAGATTGTTCGAATCTTGAGTAGAAAGTTACACATCCCCATCGAGGGAATTCATTACTCTGGATTAAAAGATAAGATTTCATTGAGCGTTCAGCAATTCTCTATTAGGGGTAATTATATTGATCAACTGAAGAAATTTAAGTATAAAGACGTTTTTGTAAGAAATGTTATTCCAACAAAAAAACCAGTCAAGATCGGGAGCAATTGGGGCAATAACTTCACTATAGCTTTGAGAAAGATTGATCCTGAGGAAAATCAAATAGAGACCATTCAAAAAATCTTAAATAAAATACGGGAAAATGGCTTTCCTAATTATTATGGCCTACAGAGATTTGGCACTTTTAGACCAAACTCGCATTTAGTGGGGAGATATATTCTTGAAGGAAAGTTCAAAGATGCATTTGAAGAAATGGTCTTAACTACTTATTCATCTGAAGATGTGAAAAGTCAGAAAATTCGAAAAAAGATTAGTCAGACTAAGCAATATGAAAAATTATTTGAGAAAATTCCCCACAGTTTAAATTATGAGAGAAATTTAATAAAATCCTTAATAGATCATCCTCAAGACTATGAGACCGCTGTGAAAAAGTTGCCTTTATATTTACTAAAGCTTCTAATTAGTTCTTTTCAATCATATGTTTTTAATAAATTAATAACCTTAAGAGTGAAGAAAGGATATTCATTATTCCATCCTGAAATTGGAGATGTTATCAGTATATTAGATGATGATAATGGTCATCTAACAAAAGTGAAATATGTATTTGGAGGCTCTTATGATGAATATTTAGAAGAAGCAATTTCTCTGAATAGGGCTCGAATTGTTATACCGCTTATAGGATATGATACCAATATTGAAGAGTTCCCATTAATCAATAAGTTGCTGAATGAATTATTTAATGAAGAAGGTATTGATTCATCTATTTTTAAAAATGATTTGTTAATTGATTATGATTTTAAGGGAACTTTTCGTCCCATGATAGTCAAACCAATTGGATTAAAATTGTTGGAATTTGGAAGTGATGATGAATTTAAAAAAAAAAATATTCTGAAATTGGAGTTTTCGTTAAAAAGAGGCTCATATGCAACCATGTTGTTAAGAGAATTAATGAAATAAAATTTAAACTTTGATGATATATTCCTTTTCGGTTTCATGACCTATAATATTAACTACCTTAATCCTTATCTTGTATGTTCCAGGTATCTTATAATCATTTTTTTTCGAGCTTAAATGCATTCCTCGGTTTTTTGGATTTCTAAAAGATACCCAATCACATTTCATAGCGCCACCTTGATAGTCAAAGTCGATCGTCCAGTAATCTATCCAATCCGAGAAATGTGAGATCGCATTTTTAAGTTTCGGGGTGAGGTGACTAATATAGGGAACCTCATAACTAGAAAGAGTAATTTGAATTGATAGCTCATCTAGTTTAATTGAAACTTCGAATTCAGGTTTTGTATAGATTACTAAACCGGCATTGGAATAGTTGCCTGGATTAAGAAGTTCTCCAGGAATGGAAAATTCTTTTTGTTTATCATTAATAACTAATAATTTAAAAGAATTAAAGCCTATTTTATATCGCTTCTTCCAATTCAGTAAATCGTTGCTATTTTTAATATCTAATATCCTTTTTCGGCAGATATGAATAGACTGTGGAGTGATATCGCAACCTAACCATCTTCTACCTAGCTTTTCTGCCACTATTAAGCTTGTTCCCGTCCCACAAAAAAAATCAGCAACAAGATCATTTTCATTACTCGATGCTAAAATAATTCGTTTTAGTAACCTTTCGGGTTTTTGGGTAGAAAATCCCTGATATTCCTTAGTATTCGCTCGAATATAAGGAATGTCGTTCCACACATCCCGGGGAAATATACCATTCACATCTACATAGACTTTACGTGATAGTTTCTTTCCATTATGACTTCCTCCCCGATAATAAAAAATCCCTTTTTCATCTTTTCTGAGAGCAGATTTAACTCTATCAGAGTACTCCATATAGATATGAGGATCATCCCTAAATACATATTTATCAGATTTAGTGTAAAAGAAAATCGTATCATACGAGCGGATATAAAACTTTCTTGTTTGTACTGATGCAGCGGGATAAGACCAGATTATTTCATTTCTGAAATTATCTTCACCAAATAGTTCATCGAGCAGAATTTTAATATAATGACTCACATGCCAATCTAAATGAAGATAAACACTACCAGTTTCAGATAAAAGCTCTTTAAGTAGCAATAACCTTTTATAAATAAAGTTTAGATATGCTTCTAATCCTCCATGCCATGAATCGGAATAGGCTTTAGAAATTATTGAATAATTATCTCCGATAAATGTTTTAAAATGAAAATGTCCCCCCGTAAAGAAAGGGGGGTCTATATAAATCAGATCTATTTTTCCCCGGAAACTTTTCAGTAGAGCTTGCATAACTTGTTTATTATCCCCTTGAATTAAGAGGTTACTCCAATCATTAGAGGCGGTCTCTACCTTATTTTTTGATGTAGAATGAATTTCATCTATACGAAGAGACTTGAATAAATTTGGGTCAAACAATTTTTCACAATTAAAATCAAGTTTTTTATTCCAATTTAAAAATGGCATGATTAATCGATAATAAGATAGCAAAAAATTTATTGTTACTTTCCTTCTCAAATTTAATTTAAGCAATAACTTACTTTGATTTTTAAATATGACATTGGATGAAATTGGCGATTGGAGAAAAACTCATTATACTAATGAAATTACTCCAAAATTAGTAGATCAAGAAGTAATTCTCGGAGGTTGGGTTAGAAATTTTCGAGATCTTGGTGGATTGCGATTTATCATCTTACAGGACAAGATGGGAGAGCGGCAAATCACTGTGAAGAAAGGAAAGGTGGCAGATGATCTATTTGAGAAAAGTAAGATGGGTTCCCAATATTGCATAATGGTGAAAGGAAGAGTTAAACCTTTTAAAGCAGCACCGGGAGGAGTGGAAATCATACCATCTGAAATTAGAATTTTAAATGGGACACCAGAAAAGCTCCCAATAGATATGTCAGGAGAGACTGTTTCAGAATTAGACCTCCGGTTAAACCATCGAGCTTTGGATTTACGTTCTAAAAGGAATGAGGCAATATTTGGTATTAGAGGGGAAACAATAAAAGCAATACGTAAATTTCTTTTTGAACGCGACTTTACTGAAATTACTACTCCAAAAATAATCGGTTCAGCAACAGAGGGAGGGACTGAATTATTTCCTATAATGTATTTTGATAAAGAAGCTTTTTTGACACAATCTGCTCAACTTTATAAAGAACAACTGTGTGGAGTCTATGAAAAAGTTTTTGAAATTAGTCCTTGTTTTCGGGCAGAAAAAAGCCGAACTAAGAGACATATCTGTGAAATATTTGTCTTGGATGTTGAATTAGCTTTTGGCAATATGCATGATATCCTTAAATTACTTGAAGAGTTAGTCTATTATGTTATTGAGCAGATAAGAGAGAATCAAATGCCGTCTTTACAATTTTTAAACATGGAAAATAAGACAGTATTACCAGAAATTCCTCTCAAGAGATATAAATACGATGAGATTCTAGAAATATTGAATTCGAAATTTAAAATAGAAATGGAGTGGGGTGAAGATATTTCAACAGAAGCATATCGAAAACTAGGCGAGGAACTAAAATATTATTATTACATTACCCATTGGCCGATGAGCATTAAACCATTTTATATTATGCCCTCTAAAGACCCAAATTATAGTGAATCATTCGATTTACAGATGGGAATGCTAGAATTAACTTCAGGAGGTACTCGAGTACATAATAAACAACGATTAATTGATGCACTTGAATCAAAAGGGTTAAATCCAAAATCTTTTGAATATCACTTGAATGCTTTTGATTATGGTATGCCTCCTCATGCGGGGTTTGGTTTAGGCATCGCACGTTGGATTACCTTTTTATGTGGACTAGATGATATAAGAGAAGCAGTAATGTACCCTAGAACTCCAGATCGTTTAACTCCATAAAAAAGAATATGAAATAAAAATGATGAATGAATTTAATGTAGAATCGTATATTAAAGCAGGAAAAGCTGTTATCGCAGCGAAGAGACTTGCGAGGAAACTAGTCACACCTGGAGCTTCATTTCTCGAGATCGCAGAAAGATGTGAAGATGAGATCTTAAAGCATAATTGTGAATTATCCTTTCCAATAAATATATCCTTAAACGAAATTGCAGCCCATTATAGTCCCTCGCTAAATGACATTTCCATAGTCCCGGAAAGAGGTCTGTTAAAAATCGATGTTGGTTCGCATTATGATGGTTACATTGCCGACAGCGCATTCACGATTAATATTGATGAAGATGTAGAACTTCAGAAAATTATCGATGCTGCTAATGAGGGGTTGAAAGCGGCAATTGAAATATTTGCTCCAGGAACTAAACTATATGAACTTGGAGAGGCAATTCACAAAGAAATAAGTCGATTTGGAATCAACCCCGTTAAAAATCTTGGAGGGCATGAATTAAAAAGATTTAATTTACATGCTGGGCCCTTTATCCCAAATACAAAAGACATGCAGCATAATCAAGAATTAAAACCGGGAGTTGCATATGCGTGTGAACCATTTGCTACTCCTGGAGATGGTTGGGTTAAGAATGGGCCTTCATCCTATATTTTTCGCTTGATAAGAAAATTAAAAAAAAATGTTCCTTATCAAGAATTAAGCTATATGAATAAAATTGAAAAAATAACTCATAAACTCCCCTTCTCTCCTCGAATAATTGAAAAAAACAAAATTATTCCCTCAAATCAAATAGAACGATATATTCAAACTTTTCTTCGTAAGAATGTTATTATGGAATATCCAATATTGATTGAACAGAGTCAACAGTATGTTTCACAGCAAGAGCATACAATAATTATTGATATGGATGGAAATCCAATTGTCACTACGAAAGAATAAATACTCTAGACAGATTGTAGCTATTATTTTATCCGCTGGAAAAGGAACTAGAATTAAGGATACCTTTCCATCAACCCCTAAATCTTTAATCAAAATCCATACATTAAATGATGTATCGATTATTGATCATTTAATTTCTCTGTTACTGGACTTAGAAACCGATAGAATTGAAGTAATAATTGGACATTTAGGCTACCAAATTGAAAAGCATATTGCATTGCTAAAAAGTAACGCTAAAAAAGGATATGATAGGGTTTCCATTAGAGACTCAGGGCAGGAATATCAAAAAGGCGCGTTCTTTTCATTTATGAGTTTCGCTAAGGATTTGTCGCGATATTCTTCGAAAGATTTGTTCCTAATTCTACCGGGGGACACTATTTTCAGTAAAGGATTAATTAAGAATATTTTTCTGCTTATATCGCAACATGATTCTTTATTTCGGGACTATCCTTCAATATTTTATCAAGATAGAAAAAGAGAGGATTTAGAACTTGCTCCTCCCCATTCAGTCTCAATCTTAGAAACTTTTACTGAGAAAAAAGAGATTTGCCTTAAAAAAATAACCCAAATAGATTCTAGTAATCAGAATCTAGTAAAAGTTAAACAGATGGTGCCAATTGTATGCTTTCCTTATAAATTTATCATGAAAATCGTTAATAAAGCAAATATAATGCATATTAACTCGATTAGAAATATGATAAATTTCTTGGTAGAATCAGAAGGTCAAAAATTTTTCGTTTATGAGTTGAATTCGGAACATCGATTCTATGATATCGATTCTGAAATAGATCTTAGCAATTTCGAAAAAAAAGGTGGACAATAGTTGCTCCGATTATCTCAGAATTATTGATTCATATAATTCCAATGAAGTTAATCCTGAATCAAAGCTCCTATTCTCAATTTTTTTTTTTGATACACGGTTTTCATTGACTGGATGTCTCGTGTACTAAAAAACTACTCATTTTTCAACAAGATTTTAAGAATTCAGGCTTCTAGTAAACGTGGTAATTAATTTTCGTTAACTTTGGTGCAAAAAAGTGTCCAAAGTATATTACTAATTTATTGCTTTATTGTATTAACAATCTTTATATCTTGATATTACGGCTAGAAGCGCTAATTAAATAGATTTTACCGTGATTTTGAGTTTTTATCAGTAATATAAGAATACACTGGGTTTCAAAAAAAGACCAGCTATTAAAATGTTTATAATTTTCAGATAACAACTAGCACGCTGTTTATTCTGTTTTAAAGTAATCTAAACCAATGCAATACTATTGTCCAATAGTAAGATGGTAATTCGAGTATATAAATGTTATTATTAAAACACTCCTCCATGTGTTTTCGACAAAATTTTCTGTATTAATCGATTTGGAAGATTCATAGCGTATATAAGACTATAAATATTGGTATATACTATATTTATAAAATATGTCTGATAGTCGAGAATATCTTATTAAAGTTGATCTGTTTGGAATTGGGAGATTACATGGACGAATCATACGACATTTAGCACCTCTATCCGCAGATGCCATTCTTGATAAGATGCCTTTTGTATTAAGGGGAAGATTTAGTTTTGGCTCGAAAAGTTATTGGACTCTTCCAGGTATGGAATTATACAAAGGTCCAAATCCGAAGTCGAATAAAGAAATTAAAAGAGGAGATATCATATACAATCCAAAAACAGATGAGTTATTAATCGCATTAGAAGATATAAAAATGAATAATAAAATAAATAAGATTGGCGAGATAATTGACCATCTTGATCTCTTATTAAATGCAAGAAATGGATTAAATACTAAGATAGCAAGAAGGACTCCATAATTAAAAAAATAATATCCTCATTATGACCGTTCCAAGGAGATTAACTATAGTATTCAGTTTTTTTTATATCGCAGTTTTCATTTATCTATTTTTGTTTTTAACAGTACCAGATATCCAAAATGTTATCATTGAAGCAAGAACGAATATTGCCAGTGTTACTGAGGGTAGTAATTATATATTTGCTCTCTTCCTCTCTTTTTTTATATGTTTTATAGGGAATGCAAGTATAGGGTTTCCCGTTCCATACCCTTTTGTTTTATTCTCATTTTCTAATTCAATTTATTTGAGATTTAGTTCATTTGGATTATTAATCGGGGAAATTATGCTAAATCCTTCTTTTTGGCTTGAATTAATGGGATTAGTTATCGCAGGGGGGTTAGGAAGTGTCTTAGGTGAATTACTGAGTTTTTTAGTAGGAGTAGGAGCTAAAAAAATTGCTGAAAAGAAAAGTTCGCCAACTTTCGAAAACGTCCAAGGCTTTGGTAAATATGTATTAGAACATCCAAAAAGTATTCACTTTTATATATTTTTAGCTGCTGCGTTACCGATACCAGATGATCCGCTCTGGATTGCTCTTGGAATGTCAAAAATGAAAATAAGATTTGCCAGATGTGTTTTTTGGGGATGGTTAGGAAAAAATATAACTACTTTTTTCTATGTTTCTCTCCCAATTTTGATAGTTTTAGGGTTGAATGCAACCGGAATTGAAATAGGGGATGTATCTAGCGTGATCACTGAATCGCTAATGCTGCTGATTACTATCAGTCTAATGTTCTTTATACTCAGTTTTAACTGGGACAAATATCTCGAAAAGAGACGTGAAAAGAAATCAAATAACCAATCAAACTTTAAATAGTTAATTTGAGTTTTTGATCATTTATTATTTTCTAAACAATTTTTGCAAACAAAGACTACTTTCTGTTTACTTTTTGAATTCTCATCGTGGTAAATTCTTTTATAAATAAAATCTCCACAAATAGCGCACGTTGTCGCCGTTCTGGTCTCAGCTAAAACTGGTCCTAATTTTTCAAAAGTCATATTTAATACTTATATCGCTTTTTCCAAGGTAATTTCAATTTTTGAAATTAAATCTTTATTATTTCTACTTTTTTTTCTGTTATAGTTCCTATGCTGTCTCCTATTAAAAAATGGTCTGCTTCCAAGGGATACATTCGATATTTCTACTCCTGGATACATTCTACTCTTTAATATTTCTGCAACTTCCACCGCAGTTGATATTTCATCGCCTTCACCCTTGATTAATAAGGATTTTGTGCCACCTGAGAATGCAAATATCGCATCCTTGATGGTTTTTTCTTTTTCTGACCGATTTTTTATAATGAGCGTTGTTTCATTAGTCATAGGAGATCCTCATAAGAAAAGACTGTTAATGTTCTTTCAAAAGAAGTCTAATTATTATTTATATAGCAATCAATAAAAAACTTATTCATATTTTAACTGATTTTAAATTTTTATTTTTAAGTTCAAATTCTGCACGAGCATTTAAGGTATCCAAAATCCTATAATATTCTGAACTGCGTGTTTCAAAATGCTCGATGATTTTTCGTTCATTTGTATCCAAATAGTCATATAGTGGAGAGATCTTTTCAATTCGTTCGGTAAATTCAATCATCATCTTTTTATACCATTCGTTAGGTTTGCTTAAAAGACTCTGAATCTTTTTCTGGTACTTTTCCCTTTTCCTTTCATATTTATCCCCTTCATCTTGAAGAGAAAGTAATGTATGTTCGTATTTAGCGATTTCATTTTCTATCTTTTCGCGAAATTTTGGAATTCTATAGCTTTTTTTGAAGAATTCAGGGTCCCATACATATAAGTAGTTTTCATCTTCTTCTGCTTCAGCTTCTTCTTTTGTAACCTTGATATCTTTTTTTGGAACTAAAATTAAACCATAATTTCTTTGCAACTGAGCTAATGCTTTTTTTCGTAAAACCTCATTAATATACTTAAGATCATCCAAGATCTTATCTATCTTTTTATTAAGATCTTTTACGGTTTTTCTGACTTTCTTTGCCATTTGTTCTTTTTCCAAATCATACTCTAATTCAATAAAATCGTATGTAGCGAGCATACCCTGGTCAGGATTAATCAGGCGCAGTCCAGCTATACCTAAATAAAAATCATTTGATAAGAATTTTGTATGATCGAAGATTATCCCAAGAGCAAAAGGGTTTGGGATTTGATATCCTAGTTGAGTCATACAATCAACCGGAGAATAAAAAAAGCCAAATCCAGGATGAGTATGCCACCAACCAATAATGAAATCATTTTTGCTATCTTGAATGGAGCGTTCATAAACTGATTCGTCAATTTGAGCCATATCTACATACTGCTTATTTTCGTATTTTACTCCTGCTCTATCACCCACTACCATTGGTATGGCGTCTTTTATCAACACTTTCTTATTTTCTTCCACTGAACCTATTAGAATTCCATAAACTTCGCGCCATTCTTTTGAGGACATATCCTCATTAGCATATCTCAATCCATATCCGATAATCTTTCGATATGCATTATAACTTAATATTCCGGGTGTTCTAACTGGATTTACTCCATATTGTTTGATTAATTCCGAGCTAGTTGATACTTCCGAGGACTTAATAGATTCTAATTCTATATCGTTGTAGTGGTTTTCTTTCTCATCTTTACTTTTATCTTGTTTTCTGGTCATCCAACAATCAGTTGATTTCAGTTACTTAACAAATTAATTATAGTGTAAAGCTTTTTATTCTTTTATAATCGTTTTATTTTAGTTGAAGATCCGAGTGAGATTTATTTTGAAAGTTATCGGTTTTTGTGGTTTACCAGGTTCTGGAAAATCAACTGCTTTAGAAATAGTTAAAGATCTAGGGACTATAATAAATATGGGAGATGTGGTAAGAAATGAAGCAATTAAAAAAAATATCAAGTTAACAGATGAAAATCTTGGTCAACTTGCAATAAATCTTAGAAGGAAAGGTGGAGATGAAATTATTGCGAAAAAATGCGTTGATTTGATACAAAGCTCTCCATCAGAAATTGTTTTCGTAGATGGTATAAGGAGTCCTTATGAATTAGATGTTTTTAGAAAACATTGGAAGTTTCCTTTAATCTTAATTGAGACCGATGAAGAAGTTAGATATCAAAGAATTATTGAGAGAGCACGTGATGATGATTCAAAATCAATCCTTGATATTAAGAGCAGAGAAGAACGAGAGATTGGTTTTGGGTTATTAGGGTTAATTCGAAAAGCGGATTATGTAATAAAGAATAACTCAACTGTTAAAGATTTGAAAAAGAAAATAAGAAAGCTTATAAAGGATTTAATAAAAAATTACGATTTTCTTTAATCAAATTTTAGATAATCTGCAATAGTTTTCGCTAGAGATACTTTTGCGACCTCATTATCAATCGAATCGGTTCCAATAATTTCGTCCGCTCCAGCATTAAGAATACGAAATTTTGCTTGTTGTAAAAGTAACGCATGAGTTGCTGCTGCATAGATTTTTTTTGCCCCGCTTTTTTTCGCAATTTTAATTGCAGAAGCCATAGTACCTCCTGTTGATATAATATCATCTGCGATAACTACATCTTTTCCTTTGAGGTTTAGTTTGCCTGACATTTCAATCTCTCCCGTTTTTACATCCCGCTCCTTTTCGAAATACTCAACGGGAATCTCCTCTCCAAAATGCTTCGCAAAGGCTCTTGATCTTTCCATAGCTCCCTTATCGGGTGAGATGACTACAATGTCTTCTGCACCTTGGGCTTTGATATAATCTGCTAAAAGTTTCATGGAATCAATGTTTACAGCCTTACATAGGGATTGACTCACAAGTAAGGGGGCATGAACGTCAACTACGTATAACTCATCAATCCCAAAGGAGTTCAGAATTCCTATCACAACATTCGCAAATTGGGATTCACCAGGTCGAAATATCTTATCTTGTCGGGCATAAGCTAAATATGGTATTACTACAATAATTTTAGCTGGAGCCATTCGTTTCACTGAATCAATCATCATAAATAATTCAAAAAGTCGCGAGTTTTGATCAGCTGTTGCATCTGGCCCTGTTGTTTGAACTATTATGACTTCTTTATTTGCGAGGTTCGTTTCATCTTCAATATTTAAACGAACATAATTTTCTCCGTCTGGAAATCTCTTGAACTCAGTATTAACATATTCGATTTCCAACTCTTTTGCCATTCGTACACCTAACATCTGTGATGCGGGTCCAACAATTAAAATTTTTTCCATTTTTTTTCACTCCTAGTTAGTTCACATTTTATTATATTATTACTTTTTTTATATTTCTTTTAAAAATCTAATGGTACGCTCAAAGACATCCTCTCGATGCCCTTTAAATGAATGCCCTCCATTCTCATAAATCAATACATTTTCATTAGATAAACCTAAAGCTTCTTTAATTTGACCCAAATTTTCAAAAGGTATCCTAGGATCATCTTTACAGTGGGCAATTAAAATTCTTTTATCATTCTCCGGTTTTTTTTTAAGAAAGTACCTTGGACTTATTTCCTTGATAATATCCTCGGGAAATTTAATCATAGTAGTATGATAATCATAACGTGTACACAGAGCAACGAGCTTCCGTATTCTATGATCTTTAAATCCATTGGTTAAAATGATTGCACCTCCCATACTTCGTCCAAATAAAAAGATTTGATTATCGAGGAGTCTATCTGATTGATTTTTTAAAATCCAATCGATTACTACTTGAATATCAGAGAAAATTTTAACCACCATTTTATCCCAGCGGGAACCGGTTTGTTTCTTTGTTTCACCATGAGCTCTATAATCATATGATAATACATAAAATCCCTCTTGTGCAAACTTCTTAGAAAAAAATTGAACGAAATAACTTTCTCGATGATCCAAAAGACCTGCAAGATTGACAATAAATGGTGCATGTGCTTTTGTTTTGTTTGAATAGTATAGAGACGCCTTCAGATTAATATTATCTTCCTCTACAAGGATATCAATATCTTGTACGTTAACTTCATTCATATTAATCAACGTTGTTTGTATGATTAGATGTGTTTCAATATATGATTTTCTAACGCTTCTTTTCTTTTAGCTTCTTCTGAAGCCTTATTATACTTGTTCACAATCTCCATGATCTGTTCATTTAAAACTTTATGTTCTGGAAGACAAGAACTTGACTTTAAAAAATCCTCTCCATGGCGTAGGGCCGCAAGGTTTTCTGTAATCTTCATTAGCTCCGTTGCGATAATGCTATTAAGGAAAATCATATCGGAAATCATGTTTTTAATATACATTACTACCTTAATTTGGTCTGACATAGTATTTACAATTCATCTTAGAATTTATTATTTTAACTTATCTCGAGTTGAGTTAAAATGTAAAAATTTAACCCTCAAGTATATTAATAAATGCTAATTACAATCAAATATAATGATAGATGACATATACGCTCTAGTTATTCTACCGCTTTTGATTGTTGCTGCCAGAATTGCAGATGTTTCACTACAAACTTTACGAATTATTTTTACTTCACGAGACAAAATTAAAATCGCTCCGATAATTGGTTTTTTTGAGGTATTTATTTGGCTCCTCGCAATTGGTCAACTTTTTGACAACCTCACTAATATTCTTTATTACGCTGCTTATGCTTCTGGGTTTGCTATAGGGAATTTCGCTGGCATCTATATAGATCGAAAATTATCAATAGGGTTGTTAAATCTCCAATTAATTGTAGGAGAACAACCAGATAGGTTATTAAAATCGTTGAAAGAAGCAGGATACGGCCTAACAGTATTAACAGCTCAAGGGTATCGAAATATTCTGGTACAGTTAGTAATAAGGCGAAAGAATTTAAAAGAGGTTTCTGCGATCATAGAAAAGCACTATAAGAATGCTTTTGTCACAATGCAGCAAGTCCATTCTGTTAAAGGAGGTGTATTTCCTCCTCCCATAAGAAGGAAAATGAATTACATGAAACTAAGAAAAACAAGATAATAGAAATTTTTGTAATTTTTCGCTTGAGCTTCTTCGAAGTTAAAAAGAATAGTTAAATCTTAAATAAACTCAAAAATGCATTTTTAATGAGGATTGATTTTTTTTTGTCATATTTGAAATTTTTGATAATCTGCTTATTTTTTGTATTTACTTTATTTTCGTAAACTTTTTTAATTTTATGACTTAGAGATCATTATATAAGTAAAAAATATTTTAAACTGAAAATTAAAAAAAATAACAAATAAAAGTGATAAAACATGGCACAATTAGGTGGACAACCAATCTTCATAATGAGAGAGGGCACTGAAAGGACGCGTGGCAAAGATGCTATGACAAACAACATCGCTGCTGCTAAAGTTATTGCTGAAGCAGTACGTACCTCATTAGGTCCCATGGGTATGGATAAAATGCTCGTGGACCAATTTGGGGATGTAGTTATTACAAACGATGGCGCAACTATCCTAAAGGAGATCGATGTACAACATCCTGCTGCCAAAATGATGGTAGAGGTCGCAAAAACTCAAGACTCAGAAGTGGGAGACGGAACCACAACTAGCGTTATTCTTGCTGGAGAATTACTTAAACGTGCAGAGAAGCTCTTACAACAGAAAATTCACCCAACCGTTATAACTGAAGGATTTCGCAAGGCTGCGGAAAAAGCAGTAGAAATTCTTGAAGGAATGTCGATTAAAAGTGGTATTGATGATTATAAGGGTTTAAAGAATGCAGCTATGACTTGCATGTCGAGTAAAATCGTTTCTGAATCGAGAGACATGTTAGCCGATATGTGCATTAGCGCGATTAAATCTGTCGCAGAAAAGGGTGAAAACGGTAAATGGGTCGCGGATATTGAAAAAGTCCAGATCCAGAAAAAAGAAGGAGATAGTATGGATGACACACGACTTATCAAAGGAATTATCTTAGATAAAGAAGTAGTCAGTCCAGGAATGCCAAAAAGCGTGACAGATGCGAAAATCCTTCTCTTACAGAGCGCACTCGAAATCGAAAAAACCGAATTTGACAGTAAACTTCAAATTACCAGCCCAGAACAAATTCAACAATTCTTAGATGAAGAAGAAAAGATGCTTCGAACTATGGTTCAAAAGATTGAAAATTCTGGAGCAAATGTCGTTATCTGCCAGAAAGGGATTGATGACATGGCTCAACATTTTCTTACTAAAGCGGGGATTATGGCAGTTCGACGTGTTAAAAAGTCGGATCTTGAAAAACTTTCGAAAGCCACTGGCGGAATGATCTTTAACAACCTTGACGATATTAAACAAGAAAAATTAGGTTATGCAGGTCTAGTCGAAGAAAGGAAGATTATGAATGATAGTTGGATTTTCATTGAAGAATGCAAAGATCCTAAATCTGTTGTTATTCTGATTCGAGGTGGAACTGATCTTATTGTTGATGAAGTCGATAGAGCAATTCATGATGCCCTTTGCGTAGTTAGAGATGTTGTCGAAGACGAGAAGATCGTTGGTGGAGGAGGAGCTCCAGAATTAGAAACAGCAATTCAATTACGAAAGTTTGCGTCAACTTTAGGAGGACGTGAACAATTAGCCGTTGAAGTATTCGCTGATAGTTTGGATATCATTCCAAAAACCTTAGCTGAGAATGCTGGTTTAGATCAGATTGATATGTTAATGAAGCTTAGAGCCTCTCACCAAGCTGGAAACAAGTTTGCTGGTCATGATCTCGACACAGGAGATGTTGTCGATAATATGGTATCTGTTGGAGTTGTTGAACCAACAGTTGTTAAAATTCAAGCCATTAAGAGCTCAACTGAAGCTACTTGCATGATTCTACGCATCGATGATGTAATAGCGAGTGCAAAAGGACCCGATATGCCTCCTGGTGGAATGCCTCCAGGTATGGGCGGTATGGGTGGAATGCCTCCGGGCATGGGCGGTATGGGCGGTATGCCTCCGGGCATGGGAATGTAGCATAAATCTTTTTTATTTATTTTTTCTTTCTATTTTTCTTTTAACCTTTTACTAATATTTTGGCTAAGTTCACATCTGATTATATCAATTTTATGCACAATCTCTTCGAGAAACTCTCTAAATTCTTGAATTAAAATCATTTTTTTTTTTAATTAAATACTACTTACATCCCTAAAATCTTTAGAATGTTGTTATAACCAATATCTTTTGCAGTTTGATCAGAATACATGCTTAAAATAGTCCTGGTCTGCTGAATGGTTTCGTGATAACTTGCGCCACCAGCAGCATATAAAACTTCATTATCCACAACAGCCGGACTTAAAATAAAATCACTACCAATTATATACCTATTGTCCTGAATCAGTTCCGAATAAAATTCATAGCTTGAAAGATTCATATTTGGACTATGAAATTCTGCTTCCGCGACCACATTCGGATAATCTACTATGGGTAAAATACAACCCATGTCTGGATCAAAACCTTCACTAGTTATCTGACCTCTATGCCATATGAATGTAACATTTGGAAATAGGGTAAAAATTTCCTTTAGTGCCTCTACTGGTTTTTTGCATTCACTATAAGCAGCAATATCTATATGAAAAAATACAGGTACATTATATGTGTCTGCCAGCCCATATATTTCAAGTAAAACTGTATCATTAGGCATGTATGCTGGTTGACTTCCAGATATATGGCTTAAAATTATTTTTCCGATTCCTTTCCATTTCCCCGTTTTCAATTGGTTCTCTATATATAGTGGAGTTGATGAAGCATTTGGAATAAAACCGCTGAGAAAAGGGAGAAATTTATCTGGATGTCTATCAGACATGTTCATGATCATACTATCGATTAATGAATCAGTAATAAGGGCTCCAGTTAGTATAACTTTAGCTATATTTTCTTTTTCCATTTCTTCAAGCAATCGATTTTCTATCTTCAAACAGTCTTCAGTAGTAAAACATTCTATCAAAACATGAGAATCAATTAATTCTAAATTGTGAGCTGTTTCTTCTGTTGAGAATAAATAGAATATTCCCCAGCCAATTATAGGCAATAAAATAAGTAATAACACTATAATAAAAGCGTTTTTTTTCTTCAATATTTCCCTCTCTATCTCATCATTGTATCTAATTTAATAAACTATATTACGTATTTGTATATTACATTTTTGTAATAAAATAGAGTAGTGAGATGAAATTGGTTTTTAATAAAAAGATCTTATATGCTTCAATTGTTATTGTTGTCGTAGCAGCAGGATTTTCCATTCTATTATATTTTGGAATATTCATTCCAAAAGAAAATGGGCAACAACCAGTATTTAAAGGAGGGACTATAGCACAGGATGAAACTTGGTCTGGAGCTATTTTTGTGAATGAACATATTGTCGTACCCACTAATGTCACATTAACAATATTACCGGGAACTCAAATTTTATGCAAAGCAAATCGGGATTACAAAACTACAGGGCCAGTAGGTTTCACTGTTAATGGAGGGACTATTATAGCGATAGGAACACCAGAGAAGCAGATATGGTTTACAGTTGATGAAGAATACCCTATTAATGGTGATTGGGGAGGAATAGAATTATATCAAACCAATACATCAGTATTTAAATATGTTATAGTAGAATATTCAGTAATGGGAATCGCTCAATTTTATTCACAAGTAAATATTAGCCATTCGATCGTGCGTTGGGTTAACTTAGAGGGAATCTATATGGAACATTCAAACCCCTTGATTGAGTATAATCTATTATACCAAAATGGATATCATGAGATATCATGCGAGCAGTATAATTATGATGTCCGAGTAAGGAACAACATCTTTGCCGGTGGGCACGTACCCTTTATTACACTTGATAGTAATATAACTCTTGAAGGGAATTACTTTCATAATTATAATTCAACAGATGCAATAGCTATTCATGTAGGGGGTTTATCAAATGCAACAATTATTGGCAACAAATTTGACGGATTTACTTATGATACAGCATTTGTAAAGTTGGTGGAAACAGCCTTTATTTACAATAGTAGCAATGATCTCGGAAGTGGAACAGTTCCAGTTCCAATCTTAGATTTTGAAGATATTAAACGTCAAGATTTGGGATATACTCCTGGAGATCCTGAGGATCAGTATATGTACGTTTATCCTTCAGAGGATGAAACCCGAAGAGTGCTTAAGAGGATCGGAGTGGGATTGGGTTTTGGTTGGACGCTCGCATATGCGAATGATTTTCTTTGGAAAATGGAGACAGGCTATTTAATCCAAATAGACCCTATATTAGGCAATTACACCAAATATCCTGTGAATGCATCAGATGTATTAGGTCCAAGAGGGCTTTGTTATGACGGAGAATTCTTCTGGGTGCAGGATCAATCTCAATTTACCATTGTTAAAATGAAATTCAATGGAACCAACGTAGTTATCAATGATACTTTTATAATCCCTGAAAGCGAAAAAGGAGGTAGAAGTGGTTTAGCTACTGATGGGATATATCTTTATATTGCAAGTATGGATGGTACCTTATTGTATGAATTATACAAAAATGGAACTATACGTCAAAATATTACAATAGGGGCGATTGACCTTGTTGGTGCTTTCACTTGGAATGGAACCCATTTTTGGTCGAATCAAGGTAATATACTTATAGCTTGGACAAGAGAAGGAGTTATCGTGGGAAAAGTATATGATGTTGCAGCGGGTAATACTGGGTTGACATGGGATGGTACACATATATGGGGTCTCTATAAGACTTGTGAAATCTGGGATGATGCAAAAACCTTTCAAATTGAGATATTAGATGATTCTTTTATTTAAGTCTTTAAATATATTAGATTGATCTGTTCCACTTCAGATTTGTTCCACTTCAAGGTGTTTCAACAGCATTTCGTCAAATTACTATTTTGTTATCATTAGTAAAAAAAAAAAAGATAATTATAAGTGCTATCTAATAATTCGAATAGGTATTATCCTTTAACTCTTTTGGCTAATTGAACGCCCATTGGTATTAATTCTTTTGTATCCATTGCGGGTTCTATTTTAAAGAAAGTAAATATTCCTGGTTTTGCAATTCTCCATGCATGTACATTGTTCATTAGAGCTTCAACACTTTCTGCTTCAGAAACTGAAATCCCCCAATTTCCGGGAGTCATGTACCATGCTAATGTTTTAACACCTTCAGCAGGATAGAGTTTTCTTTTCATAAGATCTATTCCGATTTCAGCAATTTCAGAAGGATCGAATTTGGGATTTAATTCAAAATATGTTATAAATCTCATTATTTTTTCTCTCTTTTTATATTGAATTGGATTTCAAAAAAGAAATCAAGAATTTAGTAATGCGAATATTAATATAAATCTTACATAATTGTGAAGAAATCCAATTTTCTTAACCTATCATATTGTTTTTAAATTAGTGTCTTTTAATATACATAATGAATCTATTAAACACTTTTATAGGAATCCATTTAAAGCTTAAGCAATATAGAATGCAATTTGTCTTTTTCTTTTTATTTTGGTTAATTGGGTTTGTATATTTTCTCATTACAGAATTTGGCTATAATTTAGGCCAAATATTTCTATTTTCGATAACTATAAGTGTTCCATCAGATGTGGGAAATTTCGGACAATTTTATGTATTGGTATGGCCAATTTTGTTAGAAGTAATCTTTTTTGGATTTATCATGGGGGAGTTATTTGAAAGATATAATCCGGTTATTACAAGTAGGATTCTTGCGTCTCATAAACGTAATCATACAATTATTATCGGGTTTCATCATTTATCCGAAAGAATTATTGAATACTGTGTTGAAAATAAAAAGCAGTTTTGTCTGATTGAAGATAATGAAGAAGCTGTTGAAGATTTACTGAATGCTAAACTCCCAATTGTAGTAGGAGATGCAACGGAGACTACTAACCTTGAATCAGCAAACGCTAAGGATGCAAAAGAGGTATTTATTAACATGAACGATGTTCGAGTTGCAATAATATGTACAGAAAAGATACGAAAATTGAATCCAGATTGTCGTATTTACGTTCGTGCATTTGCTGATCACGTACAGGAATATTTGAGGGAACCCCCATTGAATGCTTTTTCGTTCTCTACCTCTGAATGGGCTATGGAACATATTCAAGACTGGACCAAAAATAAAAAAGGAGGAGCAATTGTAATTGGAAGAGATAATTTAACCCATCGAATCGCATATCATATTTCTCAGCAACCCGGTCGGCAAGTTTATCTTTTTGATGATATAAATGATGATATTCCGTTTGTAGTCAATGAACAATTGCATATTTTCCAAGAATTTGCCTGTCATCTAAGTGATCTGCGTGCTCATTTGAATCTTGAAGATATAACCCAAGTTTTTATCTGTTGGAAACGTGAATCAGAATTTGACGAGTCTATTTATTTAACTTCAAAACTGAATCTGAGATATCCGCATATTGAATTATTTGTTAGAATATTCGATGAAGAGCTTGAGGATATTATCAAAAAGTTTAAAGCTAAATCATTTTCAACATCAAAAAATGCGTTTAAGGAGTTACAAAAAATGGTTTCAAAAGATTCAGCTATAGCTCCTAAATTGCAATAATCTCAGATAATTGAAGAAAGAAAATATTTTAAATTTGGGGGAGAGTATTTCGGTTGCGAATTGATTTTCATTGCCATATGTTTCAAAAAGGCTATAAGATTGAATATATGGAAAAGGCATTTAAAATTTTTGAAGGATATGGTTTCTATGAAAGGATAACCCAAATACTGAGGAAAGCCGAACCTCTTAAGGAAAGTAATATAATTGAAAAGACGCTATATTATATTGGTAAAGCAAAGTTAGGGAAAGTTGTTCTTTTACCTGTAAGTGCCAAAGAAAACCAACAATTAAAAGAATGGATTGATTATGCTCCAGATGTTTTTATTCCTTTTTATAATCCTCCCGAAAAAGACAAGTCAAATTCTGAAATTACAGCTCAGTTGGAAAGGGAATTAAAAGAATTGAGCTATAAGGGCTTAAAGCTGATGATTACGTTTAGAAATAAACATTTTTATAATAAAATTTTAAATCCAATATTAGAAGTTGCTCACGCTCATAACCTAATAGTTCTTATGCACACGGGATGGCCTCCACCCGGTACGAAGAAACCAGTTCTTAGCTATTCTAATCCGGTGGATATGGATGAATATTTTAACTCTTTTCCAAAAGTAAAATTTGTTATTGCCCACATGGGCTTTCCCTTTTCAGACATGGCAATTGCGTTAGCCACACAATACCCTAATATCTATTTAGATATCAGCAATTTGCCATATATGGCACCTCTTAAGTTAAAAGAGCTCTTACTTGTTGCCAAAGACATTATAGGCACCCATAAAATTTTGTTTGGAACAGATGGATTTGTTCCAGAGATGATCGAAATTGCGGTTGATTATTTTAACCAAGTGGATTACTTATCTAATAAAGAAATCGATCAAATTATGGGGTTAAATGCGATGAAATTATTAGGATTGTCAGCTATAGATTAATCATAATTAATTAAAATTAGAAATCTGATCAAAATGGAAAAAAAAGGTTTAATCAGCCTAATTATAATAATCTTTTTGGCAGCAGGTTTATCAGGTGGATTTGTAGGGTATTTTTTTCCCCGATTAGACTTTGGTTCTTTTAATGTCACGGTGGATGGACGATTTAGTGAAGATGAGGGTTGGCAATATTCAAGTTGGATATTTACAGAGTATCTGATAACGGATGAGAATTCTTTAGATGCTTATAATTATTATTATATTCATTTAAATGATGGTAATCTATATGTTTTAGTAGATTTTGTGAGTGATATAACGGATAATACCACAGGTGAATGGTTTTCGATGTGGATAGACACTGATAACTCACTTACTCTTTTCCCTACAGATGGTTCATGGAATTTTGAGATTGGTACTTCTCAACCAGGTGAGGAACTATTATGCTATGTTCCCGCGACAGAGACGATAAATGATACATTATATATTGGCCCCGACCAATATACTACTACTCTAAATGCTACAGAAGTAACAATAAAACATGGATTTTTTCCATCAATACATGGTTCTACAGCTCATCGCATTTTTGAAATTAAAATAGACACAAATTTTTTAATTGGCTTAAATACTACCAATTTTAATATAGGTTTCTTAGGCTATGGGACGCTTTTTATACCTATATATATTACTTCACAATTCTGGGGAGCACCAACAATTTTTGCTTCGGATTATTATGATAATTCTGGTTGGATAAGAGAAGAAACATTCTTTAAGTGTGGAACTGGTCCGAATATATATGATTTATAATTAATTTTTTATTTTCTTCTTATTTTTCTTAATTGTATCTTTATAGGATATTGATTTATTCTTTTGAATTTTTAAAAATACTCTAAAATGATGAACATGAAAATAATAGATTTATCAATTCCAATAATTAATCCTGAAGAGGCAATTTTTGATCCTCCTTTAACTCAACCTCATATAGAATATAGAGATCATGATAGAGGAGCCGAAGAAATGGGATTCATATTTTCTAAACTCAATCCAAATGAACATTTACCTAATGGAAAAGGTTGGGCAACCGAAACGATAACCTTAGGAACTCATAGTGGAACGCATATGGATGCTCCATGGCATTTTGCTCCAGTGCAAGATAAGGAATTGGGGGAAAAAAAGGCAATGACCATTGATAATTTTCCATTAGAATGGGGGATCGGCCCATTAATCGTGCTGGATTGCACAAATTATGAAGAGGGCTATGTGATGAACCCTGACGATATCGATAAGAAACTGGATAAATTAAATTATAGGTTGAAGGAAGGGGATATTTTATGTATCCATACAAATGCCCCTAAATTTTATGGAACTAAAGAATATATCAATCATGGAGTAGGAGTTAGCAGAGAAGCAACATTACACATATTAAGGCAGGGAGTGCATGTTGTTGGGATTGATGCATGGTCATGGGATGCACCTTTTTCATTAACTTCCAAAAAATGGAAAAAGTTAGTACGAGAAAAGAAACCTGATCCCTCAATAATATGGGAAGGTCATTTCGCAGGCATAGAATTAGGATACTTTCAAATGGAAAAGATGATAAATTTGGATAAGGTTCCACCAGTTGGTGCTACGATTTATTGTTTTCCCATAAAAATTGCAAGAGCAAGTGCTGGATGGGTTCGAGCTGTAGCATCAATTCCAGAATAAGTGAAAAAAATTATTTTTTATTATTTATTTTATCTCTTTATCTGGAAAATCAGTAAAAATAATAGTTGAGTTAGAGATTTTACTTAAAACTCCTTTTTATAAAAAATGATTTAAAATTTTGATAAGGTTGTAATAAAGAAAATAAAAAGAAAGAGATTTTTGTATAAAATTTAGGCTTCTTTAAAAATGTCTTCGACCAGCAGATGATCCTCTTTAAAGTGGACCAATGCTCCACTCCAGTCTTCTAATACGGATTTATATTTTTCTTCGAATCGTTCTACAAAAATTCTAAGCTTATTTCTTAGTTCTGCAGTTTGATTACCTCTAATAAATAAAGCTCCAAATATTCTTTTACCGTATTCAAGGATAATAGTGATGTCTCCATGATCTATAGTTTTTAATAAATCTTGAGATCTTGTAGTTTCTTTAATAAAAGATGTTATTGCTGAAACCATTCCCGCTACTAGACCGGGGTCTTGTATTACTTCTTGAACGAAACTGTAATCAAAGACACCTCTACCATCATCATAAATGATGTAAAGTCCTTGTTTTTCAACCCTATCAAAAATATAACTAAATTCTGGTTTCAAAATATCGATTATATTGTTATTATATAAATATTTAAGAGTAAAATAGAATCGCTCTTTTTCTTTCTCATCAGCAGGGATTAAATCCTCTAAAAGTTTACTTTCTTCGAGAGATGTAATGATTTTTTTAACTTCTTCTCTTTCACCAGTAATCAATGAGGATTCTAATTGTTCTTTTCTAACTAAGAGATATCGGTTTTTTTTTTCAGCGTATTGTTCATATGTTAAGAACTCTGGTGCGGAGGAGAAAATTATTTTTTCAAAGTGTCGTTCGTCTAATTTGATGTTTTTAGCATTAAAATCCTTTTTATAATAATAGATAATTAAGGTCCAAATGATAATATTGAAAATATACTGTGTGGATACATATGGTATGGCTAGAATATAGAGTACTCCTTCTAAACCTGCGGTAAAACTAGCGGTTCGCATTGTGAAAAAGTGGAATCCAAAAACGGAAGTATAGCTTGATTGTCCTGTAATCCAATAGGTTTCTGGAGCGAAATTAACTAAGGGAACCATGAAATTTAACAGTAATAATGAAAGGATGACCACTGTTGGGATAAAAGTAATTACGCCTAGCAAGATGTTTCTTACATATTTCAAGCAATATCTCAAAGCAATCGCAGATAGAAGCAGAGAAATAAGCGTTAAAGCAACGAAATTAAAAATAATCATAACATCAAAGCCAAGACTCTGAGCCAAATTTACCCCAGAAGGTGGAACAAAATTTGATGATTGAATAATTGAATCGGGATTCTGAAAAATTATGCCGTATAGAGGATTGAAAGCGATGTAATTAATCGCAAACCAAATAAAGAAAGTTAAACAACCGAAAACGATTCCGTAGTAGAAATTTTTTGTTTGAAGTGATTTCTTTCTAATAACTCGATTTTTCCACCAATCTATGATTTTAATAAAGATTAATAAAGATATTGGCTCGAAAATTTTAAGAAATAGCACAAAAATGATTGAAGCCATTATAAAATAAGCAAAGAAATAAAGGAATAAGGGCAATGAGGAGCTTCCTTCTATTATATCTTCCACAACAAATAATACCACGGATAACAAGGATATTGGTATCCCAACCGTGTATAAACTCTTGTATGTTTGGTTTCGTACACTTTCCCCGAATGCTCTTCCCTTTAATGCAATTTGTGAGCTAAAAAGTAATTCTAAGCTGAATATAAAAGTGGCAAGATAAACAAATAAAATCTCTATGAACCATCCTAATGCGGTCTCACCAGTAGTGATCGAAACTGACTCTAGTCCCGAGATTTTCAGAATTACTTGTAGTAAATAGAGAGAGATCGGAAATAAAACAATTAATAGCTTTAAGATTTCTTTTTCTCTTGACCAATCTCCTTTTTCTAACGCAGTACGAACCTTCTGATAGGGTCCTTTCGTTATTTCATATGTTAGGCTGGATAAAACTGATTCATTAATTTTTTTCTCTTTTCTTAAACGCCGCCAAACAAAGATTAATGAGATAAAAGGGGCAACGAAAAATATGAATGGTAGCGTCACTAAGGGATATGACGCAAAAAGGGCAATTAAAGACCCGAAATGTGCAATAATATAACCGATTCCAAAAGCTATATTTCCTTGATCGCTTGGCTGAATCTGTAATTCGATTGGGGTAGTATTTAGTTGAAAGATAATTGGCAAGACCCAATAGATCAAGTAAAAAACCATAATTCCAAGCATAATCCGAAAATAAAATTTACCGATAAGTTTTTTTCTTAAAATAAAATATGGAATCACTAATACAATTACAGGAATAACATTCAGTAATATAGTTGAGATTATTTCAATTGTACTCATGTTTGTGTCTCCCTTTTTTATTATTTAAATTCTATTAATGTTTAATTAAAGTATACTAATATAAATATAATAGTTTAGTGATCTATAGGAGATTTATGTCTTAGAATTATGATAAAAAATAAGATTGGTATAATATATGATGAGATTTTTGCTATAAAACACACTCCTCCGTATCCAAAACCTACATTCATTGCATTTGAACATCCTAATAGAATAAGAGTGATGTTAGAAACATTAAAGCGAGAACAGATTTTTGATAATCAGCATATTATAAAAATCGCGCCTCCAGAAATTGAAGATAATATACTCGAGCTGGCACACTCAAAGTATCATATTGATACAATTAGAAGAATCTCGGAGGGAGGCGGAGGAATAATCGATGATGAAGTCTTCGTAGCCCCTGACACGTTTGAAGTTTCAAAAATGGCAGTTAGTGGTGCTATTACAGCAGTTAAAAAAGTAATTTCTAAGGAAATTAATCAATCAATTGCACTTATCCGTCCACCAGGGCACCATGCATTCCGAGATAAATCATCAGGACTTTGTATATTTAATAATATTGCACTCTCGATATTTTATTTACGTCAAAAAATGAATTTTTCTGGGAAAATTGCAATTCTTGATGTAGATGATCACTTCGGTGATGGTTTAGCTCACTATTTTTATGAGGACCCATCTGTTCTTTATATCTCAGTACATGAATATGATTTTTCTCAAGTTGACGTAGGCTTCATCAATGAATTGGGGGCTGGCGATGGAATTGGAACAAACATAAATATTCCTGTACCCGAAGGATTATCAACAAATGAATTCTTAGATTTGATTGATTTCGTTGAGCCTATCCTACGAGAATTCGCTCCCAGTATGCTAATTGTTGCTACAGGTTTCGACACATATTTTGCAGATCCAATTGGAAATGGTCATCTTACTAGTGATGTGTTTTACAATTTCTCCAAAAAAATTAGGATTATCGCAGATGAGTTATGTGAAGGAAAAATCGCGTTTATTCTTGAAGGGGGTTATAGTATTATAGGATTACAATACTGTGTGTTAGCATTAGTTAAAGGATTGTTAAATGAAAATTATGCAAGTCCATCTTTCGAGGATCTTTGGAGAAATGAGCAATCAAATTTAAGTAATTTAGAAAAAATAAAAAAGGCATTAATGAAAATGATAAAACCATATTGGAATTGCTTTTAAGTTTTTCCTAAAATAATAACTGTTATAATTCAAACAAGACTTTCTAACTTTCTTGCAAATTCTTGAACATTAAATAAAGCATCTCTTGGACCACTTTGGGGGTTGATATAACACACTAACGCCCCCGTACCACCTATAGGGATCGGAGCGATTATAATATGTCCTTTACCTGTAATATTAGTTCCTATCTTCCTTTCCTCTGTATTTTCGACAATCATGTATTTGATCCCTTGAATAGCCAAACTGGTCATACCTTTCTGACCTAATTCTAATTTAGTATTTAATAGCTTATTAATCGTGCCAAGATCTCCAGAGATATCCCAGTTTTCCGTTTGCGTTAATAATGAACCAGATTTATCTATGATTGCTACCCCAAATACATTTTGTTCTACATTTAGCAATTCGTTTATTATCGTTTCGATATTTGATGACATTTTTTGCCAAAATTTTTATTATGAATTTATTATATAACTAATACTAACAATTTATATAAAAATTATTTTAAAAACGGTGAAATAATTGGCGTTTAGATTATGGAGAAAAGCGGTGTTAATGACGCTTAGAGAAAAGAAGACTTTTACCGTATTCACATTAATTTATACTTCTTTGATATTTTTGACAAGTCTTTTTATTGAGTTATCTATTACTGGAGCAATAGGTCAAATTGCAGGATATTTTGTAGCAATATTTTTTGGGGTGAGTCTCTTCTTGTCGCTCTTATATTCATGGATTATAGTATCCCGCAATAGACTAACATGGGCGACTTTAAAGTGTATTGGCTATACCAATAAAGATATCAATTCCCTTGTAACTGGAAAAATCTTCTTTACAACTCTAATAGGCTTTATTATAGTTATTGAGATTCTATTCCATTACACGGCGAGTATAGGATATCTTCAATCTGCTGCCATAAATTTAGGAGTACCACTAGTTCTAATTGGTTTAGGTCCAGTGATTGTGACTTTCGCCATATTTATTGTTGTCCAACTAATAGCGATAATCGTAGCAAATAGAAGGATTTATAAAGTAAGGCCAATAATAGCTTTAAAAAAGGTGGGGGAGTAGGGAGGAAATAAAATATGCCAGTAGATAAAGATACCATGATTGAGGCAATTGATGTAAATAAGGAATATAGAAGAGCAGGTGCTATAATTAGAGCTTTGGCGGATGTGAATGTTACTATAAAATCCGGAGAGTTTGTTATTGTTCAAGGACCGACCGGTTGTGGAAAAAGTACTCTCCTTAATGTGCTATCAGGTTTGGATTTACCAGATTCTGGTCGAATTATCTTCGATGGGGAAAATATTGCCCGCGCTACAGAAGATAGATTAAGCAGAATCAGAAGACAAAAAATAGGATTTGTATTTCAAGATTTCAATCTTGTCCCAACCTTAACATGCATAGAAAATGTTGAAGCATTATTATGGCCAACAGTTTTAAGAGAGAAGGAAATTGAAAATAGAGCGATTTCAGCACTAAGAGATGTCAACTTACTTGAGAGAAAAGATCATTACCCTGTTCAGATGTCTGGCGGCGAAAAACAGAGATGTGGTCTCGCTAGAGCTATCATCCACCGTCCTAGAGTAATATTAGCTGATGAACCAACAGGTAACCTTGATCCTGCGAGTGAAAAAGATGTAATGGATCTTTTAAAGCAAATTAATAAGGATATGGAAACTACTGTTATTGTAGTAACCCATCGTGGCTCTTTAGCATCCTACGCAGATAAAGTTGTACGAATGGAAAAGGGTGCAATTGTAAATATAAAATAATATGATATTTTTTCCCTATCTTTTTTTTACATTTTTTTAAAAATTAGATTAAATCCAAATACCATATCTTAAGATCTAATGGATTTTAAAAACAAAATTATAAATAGTAAAATCATGTTTGATTTAGTAATAAACTATTATGATAGAGAATTTATCATAATAATTAAAACAATTCAGAGAATTTAATTTTT
>SDNW01000088.1 GCA_004524725.1 Promethearchaeota archaeon | reverse complement strand
TTAATAATTAGTTCAATATCATTTGGATTATTTCATCTGGTTAATATAATCTTTGGTCAATATTGGGTATCTACCGTCTTTCAGGTCATTTATGCTGGAGCACTTGGATTCTTATTTGGATATATTTTTATTAAAACAAATAGCCTATTGCCCAGTATAGTCATTCATTACCTCATAGATTCCCTTGGACAATTATTTGTATATGGGGCGATAATAACCGATGAACTTGCGATTGCATTATACTTGATTTTCGCAGTTGGGGTCGTTCCAACGACATTAGGTATACTATTAATATATCTAATAACTCATTATGCGTTTCCAAGACTTTATCAAGATTAATTTTTAATTCTTTATTTTTTTTTAATTTGCATAAAATATGTCTTATCTTAAAATATTAAATAATAATTTAACTCTCATATATTGTAATTGAACCAAAGCAATATTTTTTCTAAATATCATTATGGCGAAAAATTTTAAAGAAATTGAAATTAGTTGCCCAGTATGCAATAAGTCAAAAAAGATTAATATCCCAGAGCAAATTTTCAACCAGAAAAAATTTGGAATTATTAGGGTCCAGGTTCCTCAAGGAGGAGTTTGTCAGGAACACCAATTTATAGTATTTATTGATACGAAAGGAATAATTAGAGGCTATGAAAAAATCGATCTTCAATTGAAGAGTACTTCTATTCAAGCTCAAGAAAAAGGCAAATTTACGTTAAATAATTTTGTTCGCCTTTTTGGATTATATGGAGTATTTTGTTTAATTCATGCCAAAATTTTTAATTACCCAGCATTCATCATACAAAATGAAGAGATTGCGCAATTATCTGGACTAATTAATAGAATAGGAAATGCTCTGCTCCCAGAAAATTATCGAGATACAAGTATAATCACATTCCTTGATAAAATTGATTATAATGAGATTAATCTTAAAGAAAAAAATGCTCTTCTCATTGATGATAACCTTCATATCCTTCAGATACCATGGGATGAAAAACTAAAATTTGAAGAAGAGTTGATAAAACCAGCTCTTGAGATTCTTAATGAGAACGAGCAATTAAAATTAGTTCAACAAGGTATAATAACATTCATAAGACAGGCAGAATATGTTAAAAGTTTACTTGAAAAGGTGAAATTTATTGATAGCGAGGATCTAATTGAAAAAATGTCTCGTGAACTAGTAGAAAGCAAGGTAAATAATTATCGTGTGGCTTTAATTAAAGATTTTATTAGTCAGAGATATTCAACCAAATTAGCAGAGAAAATCAAGAATAAAGTTGAAGAGTTCCTCAAATTTTTATAAATTGATCTTTGCTAATTCTAATGATTATGGAAAAAATACAAAAAAGATCCAGTATTCCTTAGTAAAAACACAATAAAATTATTAATACAATACAAAAAGTTATGATGATAAGAAATGGATTGGGGTATGCAAAATAGACTTTCACGAATTATTAAGCCTAAATCTGGTCATTGTGTTATGCTAGCAGTGGATCATGGATATTTTGGGAACATTCCCGGTTCACTTAAATGTTTTGGAGACTTAAATCCTTTATTTGAGCATGCGGATGCCCTTATGCTCACAAGGGGAATGTTAAGAAGTTGTGTCTCTCCTAACAACGAGATTCCCATTGTTCTGCGCGTGTCTGCTGGAGCAAGTATGCTAAAGGAACTATCAAACGAAGATATCAATGTAACGATTGAAGATGCAATACGATTAAATGTTTCTGCGATCACATGTTCAATCTTTGTTGGTGGAGAATTTGAAAAACAGAGTTTGATGAATCTATCGAAACTAGTGAACTGGGGTCAAGAGTATGGTATTCCTACTTTAGCTGTTACAGCAGTGGGAAGAGAAATGGTACGTGATGACCGTTACTTAGGAATGGCAAGCAGAATGGCTGCTGAGATGGGAGCAACATTCGTAAAAACGTACTATTGTGATGATTTTCAGAACGTTACTAGCATCTGCCCGGTACCAATAGTGATAGCAGGAGGGAAAAAAATCCCTGAACGTGATGCTTTAATGATGGCTAAAAATGCTATCGAAAAAGGAGCCGTTGGCGTCGACATGGGCAGGAATATCTTTCAATCTGATAAACCTATCGGTATGATAAAGGCAGTAAGAGCTATAGTTCATGAGAATGCGTCAGTAGACGAAGCTTTTGAAATTTATCAACAAGGTCCAGTTGGATTATAATCTTTATAATTTTCTTTTTCACTTCTTTTTTAAATTAAAAATTCTTAAATGAACTGATTAAAGTCAACTTATTAAGGTCTTCACAATTTTTTAATGCATTAGGCTAGTTAATCAAAGTATCTAAGTAAATGTCTCTTCCCGAAGTAGAAAACCTTGAATTTAGGAAAATTACAGATAGTATTCTCCTTGCTCATCAAAAAAAAACGCCATTTTATTTTTCTTGTTGTGATGGCTTAATTGTTTTACCAAAAAAAGGCAGAAATAAAAAAGCAATAGCCTTAGATTTAAATATTGAACCATATCTGATTGATCAAGTAAATCGTCTTTTTGGTCCTTTTGATAATTATGTGTGTACTCATGGCCACATGGACCATATGGCGCATGTACATCACTGGGAAAACATTGGAGCAAATATTTATGCACCAAAACCTGAAAGCTCATATTTGCTCGATCTTCATAATTTCTATGAAGGTTTTGGATTTCATGAAGAATTGGATTTTCATTGTATTGAGAAATTTGCGACGAGCAATAAGTATCATCCATGCAAAAAAGTATCGTCTTTTGAGTTAGGAGGAAGTTTAGAATTTGATAATGCTACTATTGAAACTATTCCTCTTGTAGGCCACTCTAAAGGTCATTCGGGGTTTTTCCTTCCAGATGAAAAGATCATCCACATTAGCTGTTTAGGATTCGATAAACCAAATCCCAGTTCCGATGGATTTGGACCATGGTATGGCTTTAAAGAATGTTCAATTGCTCAATATATAGAGGATATCAATTTAACAGAAACTATATTTTTGCAAAGAGCAGATTTTCTAACCTCCAGCCATGCTTATATTGTTAAACATCCGGATACTACTCCATTTACATATATGCGAATTAAAATTAAGGAAAATCAAGTTAAGGTAGACCACGCGCTTTTATCCCTTAATGGCTATAAAAAAAGTAATATAAGGATGGATGATTTACTAAAACTGGATCTATTCTTTCCGAAAAAGAAATTGCAGGGTTTTATGCTAGATTTATATCGATATTGGGAATCAAAAATTATTAATAAACATTTAAAACAAAGTAAATACTTGAATTTACTTTAAGCGCTTAATTGTTATCAATCTGGTTCTAAAATAACCTTTAAAGAATCTTTCGCCTCACATACGATTCTAAACGCTTCTAAGGCTTTACTAAATGGCAGTCTATGAGTAATTAGACCAAGAACTTTAATACTTTTTGAGAGAATTCTAAGATAAGAATCTTGTAAATCCTCTGGAGCTGCCCCATAAGAAGTCATGATTTTGATTTCATTTCTCCAATATTTATTTATAGGAACTCCAAGTTTAACCCCGGGTTCAGGAACCGCAAAGAAAATGATTTTACTTCCTGGACCAGCACACTCTAATGCTTGATTAGCCGCAGACATAGCACCAGTACATACGATTATTACATCTGGAGCAAGATGGTTATTTCTTTCCCTTACTTTTAAAGCAACGTTATCGGTCGCTTTAAAAACGAAATCAGCACCGAATTCTTTCGCTTTTTCAAGACGATAATCATTAATGTCCGTAGCGAATATTCTTTCTGCACCTCTTAATTTTGCTAGTTGAATATGAAGTATTCCAGACACCCCGCTGCCTAGGATTAGTACACTTTGCCCTCTATTAACTTCTGCAAGTCTCTGCGCTCTACAAACACATCCAAGAGGTTCAATAAAAACACCCTCCTCATAAGTTACCGAATTATCTAACACATAAACTCCTTTTTTCTCAATGTTAATTTTTGGAATTCGAACATATTCAGCAAATCCACCCGGATCAAAATTAGTATTATGGAGAAGCTCACATGCGGTATGATGTCCTTCGCGACAGTAATGACATTTAAAACATGGAACATGATGAGAGACAAACACTCTATCACCTTTCTTGAATTTTCGCACTCCTTCTCCAACTTCAACTATGTCTCCTGTAATCTCATGGCCAAGTATTAAATTATCAACCCCAAGTTTTTCCATTTTTGCAAAGCGGTAATATTCAAGTATATCCGAGCCACATATTCCCGATTTTTTCACCTTAACAAGGAGCTCTCCGGGGCCAATATCCGGTACGGGAACCTCATCGAGTCGGATATCATTATTATTATAATAGCGTACAACTTTCATAATAATTCTAATTATATTGAAATAATATTTATATAGAATAAGTTTTGATTCAATTATTATCTTTTTATTAGATGTTAAAATTATTTTTTGGATGAAGATATTAATACAATCTCAAATTAATATTATAATTAATCGAATACAGTATGGTTAAGGTTAAAAAATGACAGAAATTAAGAAAGAGCTTCTAGCTCCTTGTGGACTATATTGCGGAGTTTGTTCTATCTATATTGCTCATCGAGATAATAATATAAAGTTTAAAGAACGTTTATTCCCCGTCTATAAAATGTTTGTGAAAAGCGTTAATGATATTGCATGTACTGGATGTTTATCTGATGGAGTAGTATTCCCCGTATGCCAGAAATGTGCGATTAAAAATTGTTGTAAGGAGAAAGAAATTGAAGGATGCCACCAATGTGATGAATTTCCCTGTAAGTATGTTGAAAATTTTCCAATACCCGTTGGAAAAAAAGTTATTTTACGTGCTATCCCTACGTGGAGAGAATTAGGAACCGAAAAATTTGTAGAAGAGGAAGAGAATCGTTATCATTGTCCTGAATGTGGAAATCCTCTATTTCGGGGAGCAAAAAGTTGCAATAAATGTAAAATTCCCGTAAATGTAGATTAAAAAAGATAAAAAGAAAGGAGAAAAAATTTTATTATTGTTTTTTGTTTACATTGTTTTCCATGAGCATTTTGAAACTATCATCGTCAAGATCATGATACATTTTAAGCTCATCCTCTAAAAAATCGCCCAAGGCGATTCTTATCGCTTCACTTCGAGAGGGATAAATACCAAGATCGTTTAATGTTTGAATAGCGGCAAGATATTTTTCAGGTAAATTTATCGTTATAATCTTCATTCTTATCAACCCTTAATCTTAGAATTCTAAATTTAGAATTATTAACCTTGAATTAATATTATTATTTTGTCGGATTGTATATAAATAAGGAGTATTAATGCTTTAATGCTATTAATCCCTTAATTTAGGACGAATATTGTGAATTAAAAACCTAAAAAAATGATTTATTATTTAGTTGGATTTTGGAATGATTTAATGTGAAGTATTAATGAAAATGCGGATTTATAGAGGTCTGCATGGCTTACTTCCTTTATATCTTTCATATACTTAATAGAATAGTTCTCTTCTCTCTGGATATATGTGATGTCTTTTAATTTATGCTCTTCATCTAAAAACACATCTAATTTTAAAGCATTCTCTTCAGAGCTTCTGGGTATTTTTGGAGCCATATTGAACGTAAAAACCAGGTCAGGCTCAGAGGGATTCTCAGAATCCACTACAAAAAGTATATTTGGCTGAGTAAATCCAATAAAGGCTTCAATTGAATGGAAGTAATCATCGATTTTAATATTAAGTTTTGAATCATCGATAGTACTGCAATCGGTGACTTTCGGGAATAAAAACTTTTCTTTTCCTCTAAACGCAAGACTGGATTCATTAATATTAAGATATTTCTTAAAAATATCGTTATCTTTATCCAATAAAAATTTATCAGTGATCTCTTTCGTTTTTACATATATAATTATGGAACTGGACGAAAGAAGGTTAATTTTCTGGTAATAAATACTTCTTACAGGGTCATATGGCAAATTAATGATTTCTCGATTGCCTCCTAGACCTAATTGCGCCATAAGATTGGTTGGAGATTGGCTATTTAATGTTAACAAGAGAAATGCGCGGAAACTCTCTAGTTCTATGAAATGACTAAAATCTTTAAAGTGTTTATTCACAAATTCAATCTTTTTATTTATAGTCTCAGACATATTCTTTTCTTTATGGTTAAATAATGAGTTTATTAGATGGTGAGAAGATTTTATACTAATTAAATTTAATCCAAATATTTCGAAAGAAACAGTTTTAATGAAGTTTTAACCTTTTGGGTAATATAATGTTCAATTTCATGAGTGACGGATTCAATTACTCGAGCATCCTTAATATTTAATACCTCTTTGAAAAATGTACGTAATAATGAATGAATTTCATCTAATTGAATGGCATATTGTTTCCCTTTTTCGGATAATCGTATTGCTTTTCTTGGTTCCCATTTAATTAAATCATTATTTTTAAGTTTTTCTAACATCCCCGACACTGAGGCAGGTTCGACCCTAAGTTTATCAGCAATCTCTTTATTTTGGACCCATCCTCCCTTTTTCTTCTTTGAAATATCATATATAACATCAATATATCGCTGATAACTTTCTGGGAGTTCTGTGATTTCTAATCCCTCTTTATCGCTCTTTGTCATTTAGAAACCTCCTTTTAACGACTACTTTTAGATTTATATTTAGGATGTTTTATGAATAATAATTCATTATTTTATTTGTACTTTTCGTGTTATTTTTTTAGATATTATAGATAGGAATCATAAAAGAGTATTTAAGATCAATGTCGACTTACTGCAATTAATGATGAAAGATTTTGATGGGATCCTTTTTTTAGTCGTGGGAAACTCTGGATCAGGTAAAGATACTCTTATTAGGGAAATATTAGAACGATATCCTTCGGATCGGAAACAAATTTTAAGCCCAAAGCGCTATATTACTCGCCCTCCATCAGAAACTGAACAAAACATCTCGATTACTCCAGAAGATTTTCAGAAATTGGCACAAAACGGAAAATTTGCGTTCGAATGGCATATTTATGGTTTATCCTATGGAGTTCCAGCGATAATTGACGATTGGTTGTATTCAGGACATCCAGTTATAACCAATGTAAGCCGAAAAATTGTTCCAGAAGCAAGAGAAAGATATAAAAACTTGAGGGTAATTTTTGTGAAGGTGCCATTTGAAGTCAGTATTCAGCGCTTAACGGATCGCAAAAGAGAATCAAAAAGCCAATTAAAACAAAGAATAGAGAGAGCAAGGACTCATCAAACCTATGCTGATGCGGATATTATTATAAACAATTCTGGATTACTAGAAAATACCGTCGAGAAATTATTGAATTACATTTTAACAAACGTTAAGAAAAGATAAAAAAATAGAGAATAAAAAAAGCTTTTTTAGGGTATAATCATTCTTTTATATAAAATCAACGGCCCGGTTCGTATAGTGGTTAGTGTTAGGGTTAATCTATCTCTTACAACTAATATTGGGGACCGAATGAGAACAAGCATCTCAATCACCAAATGTGAATCCCTAGAGGCGGGTTCAAAAATTTAGACTTTACGTCTGGATTGAACAATTCCCGCACCGGGCCCTTCTTTCTTTATTAAGAATTCACGCTATATAGATTGATTTTGTGTTTATTTACTTGGTAAATTTAGGAATGGATTAAAATCGTAAAATAAAAGCATAATGGAATGTTAAATTATATTTATAACATAAAATTAAAACTATGACTCTCTTAGATTCTGAAAAATTGCGAGATATTCCCGGGTGGAAAGACGCACCAATCCATATCTGTATGAATGCCGATTATCGTGGTTTAACATTCTGTTGCAAACCGGGTTATTCTTTAACTTTTGCGTTTAAATGCAAAAGAGATGAAATTTTAGAAGAGTTAGGAATCTCTCAAGAAGAATTTATTGCAATTAAAGAAACATTCTCAAAAAAAAATGATTGGGATTCGGAATTAACTTGTTTTGGCTCTCTTTCATATTGTTGTATGCGGAAGAATGGGTGCCCTAGAAGAGATGCCGCACTAGAAAAAAGATATCCTCAGAAAAGTCGTGAGGAATATATGAAAACCTATTATGAAAAGAAAAAAGAATTAGCTAAAATCATTTTAGAAGCCGTCAAAGACCCAAAAGCTAAAAAACGGGCTAAAGAATTACTGGATTTATATTACTGATAAAATTATGATTGTCTCAATTACTCATGAACATGACTTAGATGGATTAGGTTCACAAGCAATAATTAAACGCTATTTTGATAATTCCACTGTAAAGGAAGAAATGGAATTTTTGGATGCAACTTATTCAAACTTTGTTGATGTTATGAAAAGGCTATTTAATTCAAATAAGAGTCTTACTCAGCTGATAATTTCGGATATAGGATTTAATAAATCGTTCAATGTTTTATTTAAGTTATTTAAGGTCGCTAAGAAGACGAATTGTCGCATTTTATGGTTTGACCATCATATTGTTGATGTTTCGGTTAAGAGAAAGATAAGTAAATTGATAGATGTATATATCAATGATATAGAGAAATGTGCTGCTGAAATAATGAAAGAATATTTTCTCCCTGATGACTCAGTCGCTATAAAAATAGCTGAATTTGCCAGAGACACTGACTTTAAAACAGAGATCTATCCAATGGCTGCTGATATCCAAATGATTATAGGATATAATCTTGGAGCTGAAGGTTTTAAAAACCGGCGAAAGATAGTTCAACTTCTTTCCGAAGGATGGTTTAAGGATCCTTGGTTTGATACCCAAATTCAGGAACTCGAAAATTGGATCAATGAGGAGTCAAGATACGCTATCCAGCATGCAAAATGTGTTAATATTAATGAGTTTGGAGATGTTTACATCTCGTACGCAAAAATTGGAGGAGGAAGAATCACCCAAATTCTAGAAAAGGAGTATCCCGATTCTCAAGCGTATATAGGAATTGACTTACGATATAATGAAATCATAATTCATAGCAAGAGCGTACAGTGTAGAGAATTTGCGAGGTATTTCAGCGGTGGTGGCCATGAGGATCGTGCAGGATTCAAACATCCTCAGCCTTTTAAGGAAGATTTACAATTATCGGATAAATTCATTGAAGATATCACAAAAATTTTACCTAAATATAAAAAAAGAGATTAAAGAATTTAGCGATAGTTGGAATTGTGTTATGAGAAGATATAGCTTAATATCCCAAGGAACTAGTATTTAATGCGTGAAATTGGCGTTTCACGATGATATATGATTTAATAGATTAATCAATTTTTATATTCGTATGTTTTTCATCTATTTTTTTCAGAGTGATTTCTAATATTCCGTTAGTATAGCGTGCCTTTGCATAATTGGAGTCAATTACCGCGGGTAAATCCACTTCTTTATAATA
>SDNW01000087.1 GCA_004524725.1 Promethearchaeota archaeon | reverse complement strand
TCTATTGTCGAGAGTGTTATAGAAAGCATAGAAGGTAAACAATTCTATTTTTTCGCATTTTGGTTTCGACCAAAATTGTATAATCAAATTTATCGTGTAATGAACCATTTTTTTTATTTTCCTTCTAATCACATATTTGAATTCTTATTAAACTATCATTTGAAATTACGGGATTAATGAATCAGAAAATCAATTTCACTTTGGAAAATAGGGACATCTATTACCGTGACACTGAGCATTAAGCGAATGAACATCGCAGCGTCCAATTAACTTTTGACGTGGTAAGTGATACTCATAATCTGCTAAAATTTTAATCGATTGGTCAATCATGGTATAGGTACTGAGCCGACAACATCTGGGACCTCCCAGTTTACCTATTCGTTCATTTGCTTTTATAACTGCGGAGAACGCTTTGGAGCGTTCTTTGTCGTGAAACGGAGTCGATTGCTCAACTATACTGATCGCTATTCCAAGCCCCGATCCTGCTCCACAAGTACCGCAAAAACCACAACCTCCCGCAGGGATCTTCAATCCTCTTATAAATGCTTCTTTTACATCGTTCTCAGTAAAATCATATCCATTATTCTTAAGGGACATAATAACGACTGCCGGGGCAATTCCATGATGCCAAGGCCCATGAAAAGGAAGTTCTTCTGACGCCGTCCATATTCCCTTCAAATCATCGATAATTTCTTCAAAGAGTAAAATGGGATCCTTTTCACCTTTGGCTAAAATAACCGGGAGCACTTTTGGCATAAATTCCGCATAGTCATCCATAGTAAGATTATCAAATTCCAAAACTTTTTCCATAAATTCATCATAATAATTAAACGATTTTGACAACTCAAATTGTTCTGCATCCATTTCTTATTTAGACCTCTCACTTCTTGAATATTTCGTTATTATAATCTAGTTTAATTTAATCTATTTTCGATCTATTTTAAATTTTTTCAAAATAAAATGAAAAGTTTTAAAATAGTCAATGATATTTAGTAAGTAATAATGGAAAGATTCGGAAAGTATATTCAAGAAATCGAAAAAAATACAACCTGTGAGCAGTTTTTAGAGGAAAATAAAAAGTATACCTCTCAAATTAAAAACAATAAGAAAACTATGGGAGAGTGGAAGATTCATAAAGCTTTCTCTAATTTAAAACGCTTTATAATATACAAGTTATTGGAACATAAACCTATGTGTACGTGCGCGTTAGCAAAGGTTTTTTCTGTTTCTGATGGCACTATCACCCATCATCTCAAAATATTAGAAAAAGCAGGTCTAATTATGGGTAAGAAGGAAGGATATTTTACAAAATATTATACGAAGAGTAATATGATTAAACAATTGACTGAGCCGCTTTTTGGATGAAACAAAAGAGTCAAACTATTTTGTTTAGTTATAATTAGATTATTTCAAGTTCTTATAATAGAGTTTCAAAATAAAATTTTAGTTTATTAAAAAATGAGAGAGTATAACAAAATGTTCTTCAGTTAAGTCCAGGCTTATAATTTTTTTTTATATGAGTATTACTTTCTTCTTCTAAATATCGTAAAAATTAAATTTATCCTCATCTATTTCCCAACTCTTCGATTTTTAAGGTAAGCTGCAATAAAATTGCTTTTTGGAGTTTTAATTAAACATTCAGCTCTGTCGCATTGTTCAATTTTACCATCGTGCATAACAGCTATTCTATCACCAATCTCAAAAGCTTCATTAATATCATGAGTTACATATATTGTTGTAATCCTAAGACGTTTCTGCATTCTATTTATTTCATCTGTAATTTCTTTTCTAGACGCCCAATCGACAGCACTTAAAGGTTCATCAAGAAGTAACAAACTAGGTTCTATTGCTAACGCTCTTGCGAGGGCCACTCTTTGACGTTGCCCCCAACTAAGCTGATTGGTGGCTCTTAATCCCAATCCCTCAAGCTTAAGCATCCCTATAAATTTGTTAGTTAACATTTCAATTTTATTCTTTGGAATATTGCGCATTTTCAATCCATACCCAATATTTTCATTTACATTTAAATGAGGAAACAGTCCGAAATTCTGCGGTACAAAACCAACATTTCTTTCCGAAATCGAGACTTTATTCATTAGTTTTTGATTAAAATAGATCTCACCATTATCCGGGTCTAAAACTCCAAGAATTATTTTTAATAGGGTTGTTTTTCCACATCCGCTCGGTCCCACTAAAACCATTAATTCTCCTTTAAGAATTTCCCAATTAACACCATTGATTATTTTAACTTCACCAAAATTTTTACCAATTTCCTTTAATTTCACTGTGACCATGGTTATTGATTCCTCTCCGACAGTATTTTAAATAATATTAAGATAGTAATGGAAATGGTGGCAAGAATAAGTGCAAGGGTCAATGATGCGGGTAATGATGTTTGAGCCTCAAAAACAATTATAGCAGGCATAGTTTGAGTGATTCCAGGTATAATCGCTCCTGCAAAAACAATTGTACCTGCGACTTCTCCTAAAGCTCTTGCCCAACACCTAGCGCTACCCCCTACTATGGCATTTTTGGATAAGGGTAAGGTGATTGTATAAAATGTTTTAAACTCGGAAGCACCGAGAGATTTTGCGATCACCTCTAATTCGGTTTCCCTAAGGCTCCGAAATCTCATTGTTAAAATTCCTATTAAAAAAGGAGCAGATATAAAAGTTTTAACTAAAATCATAGCCCAGAATGTATTTACAAGTGAGATTCCCAAATTCTGTAGTAGGGTCCCGATTGGACTCGTTGTTTGAAACATAAAAAGATAAGTTGTTCCAATTACCCCAGGAGGAAAGGAATGTGGTACATCTACAATTAAAGTTTCCAACAAGCCTTTATTTTTAAAATCCTTATTTGCTAGTAACCAAGCGGTAGGAACACCAAATAGTAATGAAATTAACATTACGATGGTAGATGAGCTAATACTTACCCATAATGCGAGGAGGATTTGTTGGCTTAAAAGATATTCTATAATAAGAGTACCATAACTTAATGCAGTAAAAAGATAAAAGATTGAAATAATTACAAATACTATGAAGAAGCTAGCCAAAGTAAGCATAAATGCTTTAAATAATTCCATACAAAATTCTCCTTAGTGAGGTTTCTCTTATATAAGAAATATATCCCATTCTATTTTTGGGTTATCCTTTCTTTATTCATTTATGATTATGAGTGGTAAGTTGATTTAGATAAAAGCTTGATTAATTTACGATTCTTCAATAAAGTGTTAAGATCTTCCAAGAAATTTATGATGAAAAAGAATTATTCAATTATAATATTCTTTGAAAGCATTTCAGCTTTCATTTCTTACTTTTTCCGCATCTTTTTCATTTTAGGGCCACTTGCTGCTTCAGAGAAACGTTTTGGCATTGTTTTTCTATGTAATACATAGTTCAAGGTCAAGAATAGGGCAATCCATCCAATTAAAAACAATATACTAACCTCGTTAGAAAGAAGGTTCGTTTGGTCAACGCTACTTCGGAGCATTTCAGTTACAAAGGTCAATGGGGAAAAGAAATATAAGATTGCAATGCTTGAGGGGAGACTACTAAGCGGAATAAAAACTCCTCCTATGAATAATAAAGGAAATTTTATTAGATTCATAAGAACCATTATATCAGAGGTCATGTCCGTAGGTTTGGAAGAGACTAGCAATCCTAATAGAGAACCGAGGACCCCCATTAATGAAATTCCAATGAAAATAATGATATACGAGAATGGGGAGGCAATCAATGTTGGAAAGGGGAGAATAAATATTATCGAAATAATTGAAGTAATTATGATTGAATAAAGCGTCGATGCAATAATTATTCCGAGTAAAATTTCATTAAACGAAACTGGTGCGCTTAACAAGCGTTCTAAAGATTTTTCACGAGTTTCAATAGGTAATATTACGGGGCTAATAGCGGTAGAAGTAAAAAAAGAGGTCATGGCGACTATACCAATGAAAATCTGATGGATCGTGATAGTTCTCCCAAGAATCCAAGAGATAACTAAGAAAAAAGGGAACATCAATCCAAATATTAATACTGGCCCTCTCTTAACGTAAAGAGTCATATTTTTCTTAGATAACATCCAAATATTTCTTAAAGATTCAGATCTCACCTTATATCATCCCCTGTGAATTTAGAATCGTTTTTTATTAAATGAATAAATACCTCTTCCAAGCTTGTTTCCAATAATTTGAAATCAGTAATCTGAATCTTATTTTTCTTTAAGAAATCATAGAGATACGAGATATCCTCTAAAGGGTTTTCACTGATAACGCGAAAAAGATTATTATTTTCTTCCTTCAGATTAAACATCGAGTTCAACTTTTCTTTTTGTTCATAGGATAAGGTATCCTGCATCTTAAAAACTAATGTCGACGTTTGTTTGAAATTTTTGCGAAGATTATCGGGTGTTTCATCAGCAATAATGTTTCCTCGATTCATTATCAAGATGCGATCACATATTTGTTGAGCTTCCTGCATGTTATGAGTGGTGATTAGAATAGTTTTTCCCTCGTTTTTTAATTCAAGGATTTGATTACGCACAATCGTGACTGAAAAGGGATCTAATCCACTTGTTGGTTCATCCAAAATTAATATCGAAGGTTGGTGTAATAACGCCATACATAAGTTTAATCGCTGTTTAAGCCCTTTTGAAAGCGTTTTAGTTTTAGCATATCTTTTATCTCCTAGCTCAAATCGTTCTAATAGAGTATTTACACGTTCCTTTATTTTTGTTTTAGATAGGCCGTAAATTGTACCGGAGAAATTAAGATTTTGCAAGACAGTGTAATCAGAGTAGGCGTTGCTAATTTCGGGGACGATTCCAAATAGTTTTTTCAATTTTTTTGGTGATTTCGTAAGGTCTTCTGAATAGATTTTAACTCGAGATTTTTCTTCTAACTCAAATACGCCTGTAAGCAACCGAATAGTCGTTGTTTTTCCAGCACCATTTGGTCCAAGGATTCCTAGTATTTCCCCTTCTTCAATTCTAAAGGAAATATGATTTACAGCAATTAAATCTTCAAAATTTTTCGTCAAATTAAAAGTTTCGATTGCAACTTTTTTGGAAATTGCCAGTCTTACATCCCTTCTCTTTTCAATTTATTTAGCATTTCATGACCATGACATTCGATAATTTGTTTTTCTGAGCATTTGCCATCCTTAAACGAATCGTGAATCTCTGGATGGTCGCAATTGCAATCATGGATAGGTACTTTACTCTTTTCTTTTTTCATAATAGTTAACCTTAATTTATTATTATGTTTTAGTATAGTATACAAAGGAAAGTATTTAAATTTCCTAGAGTGAAGTATTGAACTAACTTCCCTTTAGTAAAGTATGAAAAAATAAAATGGGATTTCTTATGGCCAAAAAAGATCTTGTTAGTATAGATGTTAGCAACAAATCTTTCGAGTGGCATTGCCTTAAACAAGATGATATTAAGAATTGTATCGATGAATGTAGAGTCCAAAAAGTTTTAAACTTATTTGGTAAGAAATATTTAATGCCAATAATCAGAGTTTTACTAATACGAAAAACTTTACGATTTAATGAGATTTTGGAGCATATTGGGGGAAGTCCAAAAACTATTACAGCACGGTTACGCGCGTTAGAAAAACATGGGTTAGTCAATCGAACAGTTTTCAAAGAAATACCGATACGAGTGGAATATTCATTAACTGAAAAAGGTAAAGCATTAGAAGATATATTTGAAAGATTTTCTAAATGGGCACTAAATTTAAATACAAATGATTAAGACCAAATGATATAGCCTTTTTCTATTTTAATAGTAAATTTGAGGTTTCGTGCAGTTCTTTCTCAGTAAAAGATTTTATTGTTTTATCCTTTTACACCCCACCAGTGTCCTGCGGCTCTTTGCTGTCTGTCTTTTTTTGATCCTTTCTTATTTAATCGCGCTCTTCCTGTTTTTGGGTCTCTTCTAAACGTGATATCTAAAACTTTTAAGACTTCATTCATTCCTTCTTTTTTAGTTAAGGGGCCGATTGTTTTTCCGTAAATACCAGGTGTTCCAGTAAATAATAATAATCTATCTATTAAGGAATCTGCGATCTGAATGTCATGTTCAATTACAATTGCTATAGCATTTGCTTTTTTGGTAATAGTTCGAATCAACTGGCCGATTTGAATGCGTTCTTCGACATCTAAATACGCAGAAGGTTCGTCTAAAATGTAAAGATCCGCATTTTTAGCTAGACATGCAGAGATATATACCCGCTGGAGTTCTCCCCCAGACAAGTCCGAAATTTTATGATCGAATAATTTATCGACTCCTAAGGGTTTGTAGAGCAATTGAATATATTCGGGAGTGAAATTATAATTATAGGAGTGTTTGATAATGAAATCTTTTACGTTTTGATCTGAATGTTGAGTAATATATTGTGGTTTATAGGACACAATAGCAAGAATACCTTTATAATCCGAGCCCGGATCGGGTGATAATTTACCGGCAAGAATCCGCGCAAATGTTGTCTTTCCACATCCATTTTCTCCCATCACGCCTAAAATCTCTGAAGCATAAATTGTTCCAATATCAACTTCAAGCTTAAATGATTTGAAGGTTTTAGTCATTTTTCCATATTGAGCAAAAACTTTTGCGTGAGTCCAATCCCGCTCGGTTGTGGATTTACGAAATCTGTAAGCCTTGTCTCGAAACTGTAATTTTTCATATTGAAGATATCCATCTAAGTACGAATTTATACCCCGTTTCACCGTAATTGGATTGGATATGACCCCAAATTTATGAGGGATTCCATAAAAAAGCTGAATTATATCAGAAACATAATCTAGTACCGCAAGATCATGTTCTACGATTAATACAGGACATGGTCTTTCCTCATCAAAACCTTGAGCGCGTTGACGAAATAATTGCGCAAGAGTTATCCGCTTCTTGACATCAAGAAAAGTACACGGTTCATCTATAATATAAAGATCAGCTTCTTTAATTAAGCTGGTTGCGATAGCAAATCTTTGTAATTCTCCACCAGAACATTCTGTTAGCATTCTATTGGCGATAGGATGGATATCTAAAGAATCCAAAATTTTCCTAAAAAAGTTCTCGCTTATTTCGCTTTCTGATGCTAAAATATCTTGCACATAACGGTTTTTGTATTTTTGAAATAGAACCTTAAGTACTTGATGCTTATATGCAACCTTTCTCTCATTATGGGATAATGCGATAAAATGATTCCGCATCTCGCTTTCTCTCACCTTATTAATTGCTTTTTCCCATGTTTCATCTTCTTCTTTCGTATTTGGATCTCCGAAGTTTGGTTTCAAGATTCCAGCGAGTATATCCAACACTGTCGTTTTTCCAATCCCATTTGGCCCACACAAGCCTGTTACTTGACCAGATATGAGTGTGGGTAAATTATAAAGACTAAATCCTACTTTATTGCTTTTACTTAAATATTGATGGGTAGGGATTATATCTTTCGGCTCATCAATTAAATGTGATACATAAATTGCGTTATTTGGACATACATTAGCGCATGCCCCGCATTTTAAACAAAGATCATTATTGATTCGAATTTTATTCATTGATTTATTAAAATAAATGGGTACTTCCTCTTTTTTCTCGTGCGATTTCTTCCTTTTATTTGAAACTGTTATCGGACACTTTTGAATGCAGATTCTATTGCAAAATTGCAGTGAGCAAAGATTATAGTCAACTAAAAAGACTTTTTCCATAAGGTAGTATCTCAATTATATAGTTTTTCCTCAATTGGAATTAATAATTCTCTCCAAAAGAATTTCATGGTTTTTAACTGAAATATATTCCAAAAATAAATCAAACATAAAATTAATGCTTTTTTATAAATAAAATATAATAAAAAAAGTAATTAATAGCTAAAGATCGCAGGTTTAATCTTCCAATTCTCTTAACTCTCTGCGTAATATTTTGCCTACTAAGGATTTCGGCAGTTCTTCAATGATTTCGATAATTCGAGGATATTTATAGGGACTAATATTTTCTTTACACCATTCCATTAAATCTTCTTTGGTCACCTTCCCTTGATATTCCTCTTTTATAGAAACATAGGCTTTAATAGTTTGCCCAGTCCCATCGGGATGAGGGACACCAATCACTCCGACTTCTCCAATAGCGTCGTTTTGGTACATAAGGTTCTCTACTTCCGCAGGAAATACGCCATGACCTTTATACTTGATCATATCTCGCTTGCGGTCCTTTATCATCACATACCCGTCCTTGTCGATGCATCCAATATCGGCAGTGTATAACCAGGTTCGGCCTTTTTCATCAGTTCGAAGTGCAAATTTACTCTCTTTTTCCTTTCCTAAATAGCCGGGGGTAATTTGCGGTCCATACGCACATATCTCCCCAAAATATTCAGGATTGCTCGTGCTTTCTTCATCTGGGCATTGCGGTACAGGTGTTTTACCATCGTTAATATCCACGAGTTTCACATAGGTATCAGATAATGGGAAACCGACTGTATTGACTTTAAAATCATGGAAAGGCCCACAACAGAGATTTGGGCTGGTTTCACTCAAGCCATACCCTTCAATAATCAGAGCGCCAGTAATCTCTTCAAACCTGCGTTTCACTTCTTCTGGGAGAGAAGCACCTCCACTTACACATGCTTTTAAGGTAGTTAGTTTACCTTGATATTTTGCAGAATCAGGATCTTGGTTGATCAAGTTCCATAGAGTAGGGACTCCAGGAATATAGGTTGCCTCTTCCTTCATTAACACCTCCAGTATCTTAGATTTTTTCTCGGGAGGTTGGGGAAACATAATGAGTTTATAGCCAAGCGAGATTCCAAGACTCATGCCTGTCGAGATGCCAAACACATGCGCAAATGGGACCACAAGTCCGACTCCGCCTTTCCCGTGAAGTTCTTTTACTTCAGGTAATTGATTTTCAATCCACTCGCGTGCTTGTTCGGCATTAGATGACATATTAAAGTGAGTCAACATGACACCTTTTGGAATACCGGTGGTTCCACCCGTATAAATTAAGGTAGCGATATCCTTTTTGGGATCAATCGATACTTGAGGGATATTTATCGGTTTTCCAGTTGAAAGGATTTCTTGAAAAGGGATAAAATCAATATTTCCGACTTTCGTAGGCCATTTTTTCATATAAGGGACTTTCCCTAATGCCTTGCCCAGCACTGCCTTAATCTTCGACAAATATTCTCCTATTCCAGTCAAAATTACATGTTTCAAGGTATGCATTTTACTCAAATCCTTTCCATGCAAATGTTCTTCATATAAAGAATCAAGTATAATCAACGCTACGCTATTCGAGTCGTTTATCTGATGGACAATTTCAACAAAACGATGGAGGGGTATAATCGGGTTCGCGGTCGCTCCAAGTCTTTGTAAAGCATAAAACGCGATAACAAACTG
>SDNW01000086.1 GCA_004524725.1 Promethearchaeota archaeon | reverse complement strand
CTAATATATGAGAGTGTATCACTTTCAATGTTTTCAAGGATCTGTAGATCAGGATCCTCACTAATCGTATGAATATATCCGATATCGGATGCTTTCGTAGTTTCATCAAAGTTTCCAGTTACTTTGATTCCAATTTCGTCATTAATATCGATTCCCACAGGTGCAACAATAGAGAAAGATTGAATATCACCAGTTGCGAATAAAAGTGGCGGTATCGAATCTACTTCCTCCCATCCACCTCCTTGATTCAAGTAAATCGAGTCTAATCCTAAGAATCTCTGTCCTGTATTCTGGAGCTTCAGAAAAATTCTTGTTGTCCCATTGTTGTAAGTATAGGCATATGTTCCATTAAATGAGATGGGGATATGCTTCCTAAAGATACTATTTTCCGCGACTTCTGCTTCGGGAGATATTATGCGATTTAGGGGAATAATTGATAATTCATAGTTCTCAAATTGCGAAGTAAGTAATATCTCGTCTTGAATTCCGTTTGGAGTTATAACCCCAATTTTATGTTCGGTTCTTACCGGCCAAAATGAAATTGAGTTATTATAGACCTTTACAAGTGCTTTTGCTCCTGGAGCTAAGATAGGAGAACCACTCAAATACTCATCTACCTCTAATTCGTTTTCCAGCGCATCTGCATAAAAAGTATCCAAAATTACCGTGCTTTCCCCCGTATTTTCCACTTCAAGATATATGTCTGCATTAAACTCGTCAAGCTGTTCTACATAGCTGTTTTCTTTGTTAATTTGTATCTTTCCTTCCTTTGATTTTTTAACAAACAAGTTGCTCGTGTGGTTGGTAAACACATAATCCGATGCTTCTGATTGGGCTTCCACTTCAATCCGAACTACATCATTTTTTTTATATGTTGTTCCGCTTGATTTTATATCCACCCATACATAGTCATTATCCCCCGCTTCTAAAATATTGGTATTAATTCCTTTGCCAAGATTAAAGCTGTGACTTACATTGTTTACCTTTACATTAGTTATTGTAAGATTCTTTGAGCCAGTATTTTCTAATCTCAATGTTCCATAGCCCGAATCAAATACTTCAGGGTTTTTAATCTGAAAGTTAGAATCAAGTGGAGTATAATCAACCTTGAACAGTTTGACCAATCCAGCTGAAGAATAAAATATTGGAGAAAATACATCTGATAAGTATTCACCATTATTAGGGATATGATCCTTCCAATAACTCCCATCACTTACTAATCGTGACCAGATTTGCTGCCGATAGTAGTCCTCGAATGTTTGGGGGGTGCTACCAGTAAATTGGGCTGTATTCACGTCCCAAAACATCATTTTTACTAATTGACTTTCAAACCATAAAGGTTCCGCACGTCCAGAAGTCTCATTGAAATATTTTGATTCATCGAATACTGAACTTCTCGCCCAGTTATCTTCCTCCATACCGAATTCTTTATATGTGGTATAATGATCATTGGCAATTCTTACCATCCACGGCCATTTCCCTTCGTCCCCTCCTAATGCGTTAAAGAGATATCCAAAGTAGACTAAAATATAATCTGCTTTTAACCCTCGGAAGACTTTTGCACTATAGATCTCGTTTGTCTGCATAAACGCCATTCCTGTCATGCCGATCCTCGTTGAATTAACGGTCGCATTATCATTTACGGTTGTCATATTGCCGATAGGGGTCAACCAATAGCCATAATCCCACCAACTGACAACTACCGTTTCACCAGGTAAATTAGCTTTCATCCACGTTAATGACTCCTCCCAATCATGATAAAAGCCTCCGGGAGATATCTGGCTTGTGCTAAGAGAGCCAATTCCAATTTCAGAGGCATGCATTACCTGAGCAAAACACATAAATCCTATTATTAAGTACACTGTAGCAATTTCGGACCGACCAACCATTCGTTTAAGTTGCCGTTTGCGCTTTCTACTTACTCCGGTACTTTTTTCAGAGTAAAAACTCCCAAATATTTTTAAAATGCTGGAGAGTCCATAGGCTCCAACCAAACAAGCCGCTGGAGCAAATAGTAAGATAATACGAATCATGCTTCCTGTGAAATAAAAAAGAGTAAGCATAAACACGATTAATAATACGTCAGCAGCATTCCCTCGACGAAAGAGAAAGAACAATCCAAGAGGGATCACGATTAAAGGGATTAAGGTGTTATAGTAGAATACACTCCATGCACTAGGCATATGTTCTGCAACGGATGCCGTAAGACTTAATCCTTCCCGAACTAATGGACTTAAGATACTTAGGATTCTGCCCCCAAATCCGAAGGGAATTATTTCAGGGTTAATCCATAATATCATAGCAAACACGACGATGGCGGGAATTAATCCCCATTTAAGTAAATTTAATAGTCCATTGTAAAATCGTGGGAACGCTTCTTTCTTCGAATAGATGAGATGATAAATTACTAATAGAATTAAAAAGATAAAGATTCCTCCGACGTTCAGCGAAGTAAATAGCTCATTATAGTTGAACCCAAAATAGAGTGAAAACATCAACAGAGCAGTTCCTATTATTCCGCTATAGGCGATTAAGACATTGGTATTATACTTTTTTGTTAAGATTAATATCCCCACTATTATCGGCAAAAGATAGAACACAAAATAATATCCTCCCCAACTAAGCGTTAAATAACCAAGGAATAATCCTCCTAAAACTGAGTCAGTAATTTTCCCGGTTCGAATAGTCCGTAAAAAGAAATAAAACGTCATCAATGTGGCGAATACTCCAATGGTTTCGTTATCAAAAAAGCCAGCAGTCGTTCTTTGCATAAATCCTGTATTAAACGCCATAAAAAATGCTGCTATTAGGCCACATTTTCTATCTAAAGCTTCTTTTCCCACTAGATAGGCAGCTAGTACTGTTAATCCTCCCATAAATGCTGGGAAATAATAACAAATATCATATAATGAAATTGGTATTCCTATAGCATTAATTGCTTGAAATATGAATACTACTGTGAAGGTTAGACCAGGACGGAGAGAACCTCTCTGGTATCCCTCGGGAAACCAACTTTTAAAATCGTGCCAATTAAAATATTCAAAAACCGAGTGGGTTGAAAGATACTCGGCGTTATAATATTGAATCCACGGATCGAATGCCTTAATTAAATAATTATCGATAACAACAGGAGATAAACGGAGTATAATAGCGATAATTATTACTAGAAATAAGGCAGTAAAGAAAAGTAGGTTCCGAGATTTGATGTTAACACTTGCTCGCGTACGATCTCTAAGATTTCTTATCGAAGATACAATTTTCGACATTTTTCATTCAAAAGTTTTTTAATAAATCATAATTACAATTTTTAATAAAATTTAGATATTAAATTTAGCCTATCATTAAAAGCTTATTAGTCTTAAAAATAATGGGTCTTGATATTATAACATAAAAATGAATTGTTTGAATATTCCCACATAAAAGTATGATTGGTCGTAATACAGGATTTATGTAAAGCTTTTACGCTGGGTTTTTCGATAATGAAACTATTGGGGCTTACAAGCATGGAAAGAACAAGATATCTCATCAAATTTTATTATATCGGTTCGGACAAATATTTTGGATCCCAGCGCCAAAGTGATTTTGAAACAATTGAAACTCAAATTACTCGCAGTCTATTTGAAACAAACTATATAAAGGATATTAAAACTGCGGGATTCGAAGTAGCGAGTAGGACGGATAAATTTGTATCCGCCCGAGGGGCCTGTTTTTCCTTTCTCTCGGAAAAAAAACCGATCTTAATGGAAATAAATTCGGCATTACCACGCGATATTGGACTTTGGGCATCCTCAGAAGTTACAAAAGATTTTTCTTCAAGATTTAATGCAATATATCGTCATTACAAATATATTTTTCCGCTTCCAGAAAATAAACGAGAAAAATATAATCTAAAATTAATGAAAAAGGCATCTAAAGTTTTTGAAGGACGTCATAATTTTCTAAATTTTTCAAAACGAGAAAAAGAAGATATAACTACAGTCAGAGATATGTTGTTAGCAGATTGTAGTAAAGAGGGTGACTATTTAGTTTTTAATTTTACAAGTCAAGCTTTTCTAAGGCAGCAGATAAGAAGAATGGTCGCTAAGATACTGGACGTAGGTAATGGAATTTTAGCTTTTGATGAGTTAATTAAAATGTTTAATTCTGAAGAATTTATCTCTTATCAACCCGCTGATCCAAAAGGATTAATCTTATGGGATATATATTATGGAGATAAAATCAATTTTACTATTGACACTAAATCTCATGAAAGAATGATGCGATATTTTTCTACGGAGTTTACGAAATATAGCTTAAAACAGAAATTATTTGCCATTCTTCAGCGCGACAATATTGGCTAATAAAGCTTTTAACTGAATTTCTTCCGTTGCACCTTGACTTAAACGATATTCATATTCGGCTAAGAACTTTGAAATTTGTATTTTGTTATCTTCTGTGGTCTCTAAATCATAGATTTCGCGATGAATATTTTTTATAATATTAATTCCCGAAAGACCATATTCACTGGTAATCTCTTCAAGGATTTGAATGGATAGTTGAAGTTGCCCTTCTATCGCATTTACAAGAACTTCTTTTATCTTATCAGAAGGTACTTCTCCCGCAACTCTAAAAACTATATCTTCACTAATTTTATTTGAGATTGTCCCACAAGATTGTAAATAATTTATTGCTCTGCGTAGATCTCCTCGTGAAACCTTAACCAACGCATTTACGCCTCCAGTTGTTATGTCTAAATCCTCTTGGCCAGCAATTCGTTTAAGACGGTCACTAATATCTTTATCATTTAATGAGGAAAATCGAAAGACCACACATCGAGATTGAATGGGAGGAATAATCTTATTAGAGTAATTGCATATTAAAATCATCCGACAATTTTTGGTATATCGTTCCATTGTTCTTCTAAGTGCTTGTTGAGCAGCGGAAGTCATATTATCCGCTTCATCTAAAATCAGAATTTTGAAAGGGATGTCTAAAGGAGGCTTAGCTTTTGCAAAATCTTTGATATATGTACGAATGACATCAATTCCTCGGGCATCACTCGCATTTAATTCTAAATATGTGGAATTTGGAGCCATTTTTCTCCCGTATAGTTCGCGAACCATCGCTAAGGCGGATGTGGTCTTTCCCGTACCCGCGGGACCAGCAAAAATTAGATGAGGCATTGATACGTCATTAATAAATTGCTTCAAACGCTTGATAATTCCTTGTTGGTTGACGATATCATCTAATAGACGTGGTCGATATTTTTCAACCCATGGACGATTTTCAGAAGACATGATACCACCTTCTTTAGCTAAAGTGTAATAATTTATTTAAACAAAGATTAAGAATAAAAATTTCTTACTTGTTAATTAATTATTTAAAGCATAATAAATACTATGATAAGAAGTTTATGACTGATTTTAAAATAACTAAGATTAAATCTCGATGGATTTTGGATTCTAGAGGTAATCCGACCGTCGAAACGGATGTGTTTTGTGGAAAGGATTTTGCGCGGGCAGCAGTACCTTCTGGAGCATCTACAGGGGCTTTAGAAGCACTTGAACTACGTGATGGTGGCGAGCCTTTTCTTGGTAAGCACGTAAGCAAGGCGGTATCAAATGTGAATACGATACTCGCAAAAAAATTGATTGGTTTTGACGTAAGGGATCAAAAGGTTTTAGATCAAGGAATGATATCATTAGATGGAACTCCTAACAAAGCTAATTTGGGGGCTAATGCAATATTATCCGTTTCAATTGCTGTGGCTAAGCTAGCCGCAAAATTATCAAATAAACGAATTTTTGAGCGTATTTCTGAACTGGCATATAAAGAAGTGTATAAAGATTTTTTGATGCCTATGCCTTGTTGTAATATCATCAATGGCGGAGAGCATGCCGGAAATGATTTAGCGATACAAGAGTTTATGATCATTCCTTTTAAAGCCCCCAATTTTTCTAAAGCTATTCAGAATGTGGTAGAAGTATATCACACCTTAAAAGGGATACTATCGCAGGAATATGGAAAAACTGCCATTAATGTGGGAGATGAGGGAGGGTTTGCCCCTAATTTACCTACAACCGAAAAGGCTTTAAACGTAATTGAAACTGCAATCGAAATTGCTGGTTTTACTCCTGGAGAGGACTTTTATATCGGATTAGATGCAGCAGCAAGCGAATTTTATCATGAAAATCACTATTTTATTGATAATAAGAAACTCTCGGAAGGGGAATTAATAGATTATTATATCGAACTGGTAGAAAAATATCCGTATGTTAAATCAATTGAAGATCCTTTCGATCAAACAGCTTTTGAAAGCTTCTCGGAGTTAACTAACAAGTTTGGAAGAGCAGTTCAAATTGTAGACGATGATATTACTGTCACCAATATCAAACTCCTTGAAAAAGCAATAAACCAAAAAGCTGGAAATGCATTACTATTAAAGGTAAACCAAATCGGTTCAATTACTGAGGCAATCGAAGCATGCAAAATGGCCTTTCAAAATGAGTTTAATGTGATGGTTTCCCATCGTTCAGGTGAAACCGAGGATCCATTCATCGCAGACCTCGCAGTTGGGTTATGTGCAGGCCAGATTAAAAGCGGTGCACCTTGTAGAAGTGATAGAAATGCCAAATATAACCAACTTCTTAGAATTGAGGAGTATTTAGGAATAAATGCACGGTATCCTACTGCCTTTGACTCGTGGAAAAATTATCAGAAATGAGGAATTCGTAGAGAGCTTTTTTTAGTTACTTTTAATGAAGCGATAAATGGTGGTATCTATTTGTTTTCTTTTTTTAGTATGAAATGAAAAACTCCTTTCGAGTATCATATTAAAGGGCAAACTGTAATCTACTTTCCAGTTATATTGTGAAGAATAGGATTTAATGAAATTATGGACTTTTTTATTGGTAAGGTGAATTGAATAAATAATATCGGATATTTGAAAGGCCAAGTCTAAAAAATTCCGATCTGCTTTGGCTTTTTGTACCCCAAACGGTGGATTCATAATGGTGGTTACTTTCGAGTGTTTGAGAATTTTCCATCTAGAGAAGTCAATAAATGAGATATCCGTGCATAAAGGATGAATAAGAGAGTTCACTTCGAGATTGCGAATATTTTTTTTAAGAAGAAAAAGAGCTAAGGGATCAATGTCAATGCTTATGACAATTTTAGGACGAAAGAAAGCACTTGCGATTGAGATCCTCCCAGTACCGGCACCTAAATCAAATAGGATACGGTTTTCGATATCATGAAACTCAAAACCGGCGAAATAAGCAATATCAACGGCACTAGTGGCATCAATACAATATTGCTCGAGTTCGACTTTAGGACACGAAAAGGAATCAGTTTTTTGAATTAGTGCAATAAGATCTCTTTTGTTAATTACTATCGCCTTTTAATTTTAGTCTGTTCAAGAGTAATTTTGAATTATTATCATTAAATTTATTTAATTTATTTAATATTAATTAAATAGAGAATTTAAAAGATTTATGTTGAACTCAATGAAAGAATCAGTGAAAAATAAGGATATAGTTCTTACTGGACAATATTTAGGAGTAGTAGAAGAGTTTCTGCCCGATAAACAATCCACTTTTGTGAAAGATGGAAAAATTTTTGCAACTAAAACGGGAATCATTAATATTGATGAGAATAAGCGTGAAATTGAAATCCAATCTCATCAAGAGGAGGATAGAAAAACTGTTAAAATAGATGACATAGTAATTGGGACAATTTTATTTCTGCGAAAATATTCAGTTGGTATTAATTTTCATACAATTAATAATAAAATCCATTTTAATAGTTCTTATTTTGGAAATATTCATGTGTCACAAATATCTCACAAATATGTCGATAAAATTTCTGATGCATTTCAGATAACTGATATTGTGAGAGCGAAAGTTATTGAAGAGAATGTGAATGAATATAAGTTAAGTACTGTTGGCAAGAATCTGGGAGTAATTCATGCAGATTGTTCAATTTGTGGAACACCGCTCGATAAGATAGGATTTAACAAATTGAGATGTGAAAGGTGTGGTCATGTGGAAAACAGAAAACTTGCTAATGATTATCGGGATGTTACTGAAAATCTTAGATATTAACTCATCATCTAATTTTTTTTATCGAAAAATGAGATTTTATTTGTTATAAATAGAAAGGAGATAAAATTTTGCCGAAAAGAAGAGGCCGAAAAATATTACATTTTTATAACACATCTGGTGATTTAAACAAAATAATTTTATTTCTTGAAGATGTACAAAAAAAGGTAAATTATCTCAGTTTAAATGCTACGGTTGAGGGAAAAGATATTAAAATTACGTTATTTGGACCCCGAGATCTTCAAACTTTAGCCAGCGAACGGTTAAGAGAACTCGCAAACAAGCATTTATGATTTTTTCTATTTCTTTTCGGTTATTAAACCATAAAAGATTTATTTTAATTTAAATTAGATTTATTAAATCGAGACTGTGGTGTCAGAACGGTGGCAAAGAAAAAAGTTGTTCCAGAAGAGGATGAAGACGAATTAGATGATTTTGGCAAAGATTTATTTGATGGCGAAGAAATCGAAAGTGAGTACCCTCAAATAGGAAAAAAAGGAGAAAAGAAAGCTATTACTGGAGATCAGGGTCTTGCGGGATTGGATGAAGGGGAAGTCGGATCAGATGAAGAAGAATTCGAATTTGAAGAACCAGAAGGTCCTGAAAAACCAACTTATAAATATCTCGATCTGGATCTCAAGAAAGGAGAAGGAAAAAACGATTATAAACTATTAGTTAAAGGACAATCTCATGGATTCTGCAATGTCCTGGTAAAACATCTATTAAAGATTGAGGGTGTTAAAGCGGCAGCTTATCAAGTGACACGGATTGATCCCCCTGTTATTTTTATCCGAATTGAAGAGGGAAAAAAAATTAAAAATGCTATTCATAACGGGATAGAGGCTTTAAGAAAGGAAGTATCCGAAGTCGAAAAACTCTTTAGCAAACTAATGTAAGTTTTTTCCATGTGAAAACTTTTTAAGATGGAAAAATTCAACCTAGTATAGAGAATGGTTTATGATTATTTATTAAAGGAAATTAATCAAAATCTATCGCAAAAAGTAATTGGGACTCATAAAGGTCTTGCAAAAATTGGCGATGAGCTCGTTAACTTTGTATATTCAGTGGCTAAATCTGTTTATTTAACAAAGAATAGTACCAACAATAAAGTCATATTAACGAGTAAGAAAGTGGGAAAAAATGTTCTCGCAAATGCTCTTAAAGCGGCCGATATGAAATCTCTTGCTAAAAACCGTGCGGATGCGCATGATCTCGCAGATAGTGTCGAGGCTATAATTGGTTATGTATGGCTAAGTAAAAAAATGCAGATTGAAGAACTAATTAATTTCCTGGCTAATAATTTTGAAGGCAACTTATATGACCGTAATGAAGAGATAAAACAAGCCCAAAAAGTATTTGTGAAATT
>SDNW01000085.1 GCA_004524725.1 Promethearchaeota archaeon | reverse complement strand
CCTTTTTGATCCAGTTCTTGAAAAATTGCGTATAATTTTAATTGAGAATCCTCTCCGAAATCTTGTTTGGTGTAACTTGTAAATAATGAAGTTTTCGAAAGGGGATAGTAAGGAGGATCTATATATACAAAATCCCCTTGTTTAGCATACTCCAAACAATATTCAAAAGAATTATGGAAAATCTTAACAGATTGCAAGGTATGATGAACTGCTAAAAGATTTTTTCGGTCACAAATTTTAGGATTTTTATATCTCCCAAATGGAACATTAAAAAATCCTTTTTGATTTACCCTATATAGTCCATTATACCCCGTCTTATTTAAAAAAATAGTTCTAGCAGCTTTTTCAATATTTGAGAAGTTTTGATATTTTTCAATGTTTCGATCAAGAGCTCGAATCTTATAATAATATTCCTTATTATAAGTGTGTTGTTTTAAACAATCGATAAGCTCATATACATTTTTTTTAATAACCTTATAGCAATTAATCAATTCCCAATTATTATCTATTAAAATTGCGTTTTTGGGTAATAGATAGAAAAATAAGGCTCCCCCACCCACAAATGGTTCAATATATTTATGAAATTTTTTCGGAATGAACTTTTCCATTTGTGGAAGCAATTGTCTTTTACCCCCTGCCCATTTAACAAATGGATAGGGTATCCCAGTGATTTTTTTATTTTTTCTGTTTTTTATCTTTCTTGAATCAAGAAAAGAATTTACCGCGATTTCATTCTCGAATAATTCCATTGTAGGTTTATGGGTATTATGCAATTCTTTCATTAACTAATTAAATACTGTTTTTCCTTTATATAAATAATTATTACTATAGTTGCAAATATTCATTTTAAGGGAAGTTAGTAGAAATTTTATTTAAAAGTTTAAGCTAGATTAGAAACTTATTCCATTTAGCATAATTTTAAAATATTAACTTTAAAGTTTTAAATTCCCAATTATTAAATATGCACATACTAGTTCTACTAGAATTACATAAAAATTCAAATGAGTTTTATAGATGATTAATAAAGAACGATTTGAACAACTATTTAATCAACAGCTTATTAAAGATATTTCTGAAGAAGAGATAAATATAGTCTTATCTGGACAGTATGGAAGAGCCTTAGAGTTGCTCAGGGATGCAGAGGCGACTGGGCTTTTTCCTGCCCTCGTAGGGCCCCCTGGGGTGGGTAAAACAATATTATGCAGATATTTCGCAAGTTTAAGAGCAAAAGAAAATAAAAATAAAAGCTTTCATTGGCTCACTATGGATGAGAGCATTAAACCCTCTCATTTTATAGGATCCTTTGACCCCGCAATTACTTTAAAGAAAGGTTTTGTATTAGAGGCTTTTAATCCAGGACCACTTTTGAGCGCTATGTTGGAAGGAGGTACATTTTTAGCAAATGAAATAAATCGTGCTACGGAATATTCACAAAACACTTTATTGGAACCATTAGAGGAAGCTTCCATTGGAATACCTCACTTAGGAAGAATAAAAGCTGACGATGATTTTTTCTTTATCTCTGCAATGAACCCCGAAGAATTATCGGGAACTCATCGACTTTCAGAAGCTTTGAAGGACCGCATCAAAGTATGGATTAGATTAACATATCCTGAGAAGTCGACTGAATTAGATATTATTAGAATTAATCTTCCAGAGCATTTCGTAATCGATGAGTCAGAACTGGAATTAATTTATACGATTATTGAGGAAACAAGAAGAAATAAAATTGATATCGAGGTTCCTGCATCTATTAGGGCGGGTATTGCTCTTGCAAAGTTGTTAGCAAGAAGGAAATATTTGGAACAAAAAGGCGAGATCAAAGAGAAAAAATCAATGTATGAATATCTCTCGGAGATAACAAGACATGTCTTATTAGGAAGCATTAAACCAAAACCTGGTATAAAGGTTGAAAATGTAATCGAAAATATTATTCATAAAACCCTTGGAGTTTGAGGAGGTCTATTAAATTCGATGAGTGTTTTCCCCGAAAATCCATGCGAATTTGCCGTCGATTTTATTAGAAAAATGCGGAGTAATCCCAATATAGTTCAAATGCCCTCCTCAAGACAAGTATTATCTATCCCAAAATTAATCCTTTCCCGGTTTTATAGAAAAGGAAACATTAATCCAAACGACTATATTGAAATTAGTGTTGTTACCTCCTTTCCAGATAATCAAGAATTAGCAAAAGATATCGCATTCCAGATCTTATTCCCAAACTATAAAAAAGACATGCTTGATTCCTTTTTTTTAGACGATAATTTACCTGATGATAATAAAAAGGATTTTCTGGATGACGGTCTTAAATCGGAATTGGATAAAATACAAGAAATAATTGATGAGATAGAAATGTCAGAAACCGTGAATAAAGATGCTATCGAAAACTTAGAGAAATTTTTAGAAGAATTAAATGAAAAAAGAGAGGAAGAACCATATAAGTCCGCCTTAGAGTTTTTTGGTGATAATTCCGATTTATTCAAAGAAGAAATCTCATCTCTCGAAGCGTTATTAGAAGAAGCTAAGAAACGATTTGAACAAAGAATTAATTCCTTAGAGCCTGCTGATATAAAAGCTGGTTCAGAATTGGATCTAAACAAACTCATTCAAGACAAATCATTAAGAGAATGGGAAAAAATCTCGAGTAAAGCTCTTAGCGGTGAAGATATAAAAGGCGATTTAGAAAGACTACTCGATTCTGGCAAATTAAACGATTTATTAAAAACTATGAGGTTTCTTAATGAGACATCTAATCAGGAAGAGATTAAAAACGAATTAGCAAATCTAAAAAAGCAACTTCGAAACCAAATCAATGATTTAGAACAACTATTTAATGCTGCTAAAACATTAGGAGAGCTGCCTAACTTTGATAAAGAGAAAGTTCTTGACAATTCATTAGAAAAATCTTCATTTGAACATAATTTTAATTTAGCTAATTCTTTAGATCAATTCTTTGGAAGTAATCTAAGAGCTGAATTACTTGATAAATTTCAAGAGAAAAAAAGTAGTAGTAAAATGAATTTATCATTAGAATCTCTTACGAAAAGTGCATATGCCAATAAATCATGGAATGAATTGTTTAATCAAGCACTTAAGAATGCAATTGAAAATGCCAATAATCAACCTGTAAAATATGAGGCTTTCAAAAATCTTTCTCACCAGATACAGCAACTAATGAATAGCTGTGAAAATATGCATTGCAGTCAAAAAATAGCTCAAAATCTTCCTGATTTAACCTCACAGACATTAGATGCATGTAAAAATGCGGATCAATTAAGAGATGCAACAGAATTTTTAAGAAAGATTGGTCTTGATCCAAAATCGGAAGATATCCAAAAAATTGGGGAAAAACTCAATATGTCTGAGGAAGATATTTTTGAATTAATTGAACCAAACTATCAATTATTAAAAAAAATGATTGATAACAATAGTGCTGACTTCCAGAGAATACAGAATCTTATGCAAAAAATAAAAGATCAAATAAATTATGATAGGATGAAAGAATTAATTGCAAGTGCATTGTCACACGAGAATAGGGACGCTTTAGCCGCTTTAGGACATTTTAATTTAAGTGAGGCTCTTAAAGCAGCCCAAAACATTGGCGGGAATGAAGGGCAAGATAAAATGATTGCTTGTTTATCAGCAGGAAGTGGAGAAAATTTACTCAAGGAATGGTTTGTTCATCGGAAAGATATACCTGAACGCTCTAAACAGAAAGTAAAAGAGTTAGCGAAAAAGCTGCTCATAGAACTGGGAATATATTATTCTAGAGCACGATTAGGGTCTGCAACTACCGGCCCTATTCCTATTAATATTGTTAGACCCTATTCTGTTGGAGATGATTTTGAAAACATTGACTTAGAGGAGACCCTTTTTAACTTGCTCGAAAAGGGAAAGAAACTAGATCATATCGATTATGATGATTTCTATGTTTATGAAACAGCAAAAGGGTTAAGATCGTGTTGTATTGAGTTAGATATTAGTGGATCGATGTCAGGAGACAAACTTGCCTATATGAGTATTTGTGTGACAATGTTGTGCTATGGTATGCGAAAAGATGAATTTGCTATAACTTTCTTTGAATCAGATACTCATGTATTAAAAAAACTAGATGAAAAAGTCGATTTAGAGAAATTAGCTGATGAATTACTTTCTATAAGTGCTCGTGGTGGAACAAGAATGCAAAATGCGCTTGAATGGGCTAATAAACAGTTTAAAGACCACTCGTCTTCTCGAGAGAAGCTTAATATTTTATTTACTGATGCTGAAATATTTGACTTACGAGAATCCATGAATGAATTAAGGGTAATGCGATCATTAGGCGTTGATTTCATATTAATTTGTCCAGAAACATCATATAATCTAAAAGAAGCTGAAAGGATGGTTAAAACTGCGGGAGGACAATTACTTACCATAAAAGATTGGGAAGAATTTCCTAAATTAATATCGGATATTATTAAATCACGATTTTGAAATAAAAATGTCAAAAAGAGTAATTTCTCAAATAATCATTGATAGATTTGGACTTGATCTACTTAAAAAAGCTCAAGATTATCCTATTAATAAATTAACTATTATCTCTTTGACAGAGAATCCAATAAAAATTAGAAGCACTATTTTAGATGATGAGCGAGAGTTCCATCTCATTATTGATGAAAAAAAAAAAGAAATTTTTCATGATTGTCCCTCCTTTTTAATCCATAGTAATAAGCAAGATAAAATTTGTATTCACATCCTACGATTATTACTTTCGGTGGAACAACAATTATCCCTTAGAATAATGAATAATCTTGATCAATTCAACTTTACCTCAGAAGATTTTGGGTCAAAAAAAAAGAGTAAAAACTATAAAATATTGGCACAATCTTGTTTTGATGTTCAGAATTCAGTAGAAGGTTTGAATTACCTTAATAAGGCAATATTAAATCAATATGAGTGTGCAGATATGGTAGAACAATACCTTCGCACAGCTCTTGAAAATAATTTATTTATCGAATTCTTTGAATTCATAAAATCAGCTCATGAGAATGAAATTGACGAAGAAATTTTGCGTTTTAATGATTATATCGAAAAAGGATTTTTATTATTCCTCCCAGCAATATCAAAATATTCTTTCTATAATTTACTACGTATTATTAGCTTTATTGATAAAACCCTAGAAACATATAAAATTAAAAATAAATCATTTCTCTCAAAAATTTTATATAATCTAAACAAAATGAAAAAATCTTCTGATTTCAATGAAAAGTATTTCGCATTCTATTTTATTATAAAAGAAATTGATAAAATTAACGATTTTAAAAACATTTTAGATTCTGACAATCTTGAAGCATTTAAAACTGAATTGATAAAAAGATTTCATAACGAGATTGATAACTTTTGTATTATTGATAAATTAAAATTGATGAAAGAACAATTTGAAACATTTAAAGTAAAGAGAGAAAATTATTATAATAAATACAAAGCCTATAAGGCTGAAATACAGGAGTTAGAAAGAAAAGTATATTTAAAGAAATTTTCATATTTAAAAATTCTTGCAGAAAAGCACAAAGTGTCTACATCAAAGATAGATTTTAGAAAACGGAGAAATACATACGTAGTTAATCATAATAAAGATGATCTTCTCAATCCTGCATATTTATATATAATAAAGCATATTGGTTTTTTTGGATTGAATAATTCGACAATAAAATCTTCAGAGATTGGTGTAAATTTCCTAATTTTTAAGGAATTATTTAACGATGATTTACATAAATTCCCGGATATTTTTTATTATAAAAAACAGTTTTGGGGGGAAAATGATAAATATGAAATCAATCCCATAGATGGCATTTCCTTATTAAGGAAATCCGCAGAGTATAACTATCAAATCCAGCAAGATCTCTCAGATGTGAAGAATATTATGATTATTGAGTGGGATTTAGCAATTAAACCATATCAAGGAAGCATTGTAAACGCTTATGGCTCTCAAATAATTATTCCCGATCAAAATAATCGTCTTTTTCATGATTTAAAACCGTTCGATTTGTGTTTTTGTCAAAAAACTCCGATAAAAATTGAAGCAAATATTATAAAAATGGTCAATATAATTAAGAAATGTTCTTTTAATGAAGCGATTAAAGCTGTTTCAAGTGGTATAGATTATCTTGAAGGATATTATCCATTATCTTTAGTGAATCAAGTGTTAGAAAAAAAAATAAATCCATTCAATGCTTATAATCTTGTTTTGAATAATCCAAATAAAACTTTCATACCCGGTTATAGAAAATTCGTGAAAGCCTTTCAAAAATTTTTATTTGATTTTATTAAGACAGAAAAAGAATATGTATTTAATGTATTAAAATCCAACCCTACAGATTATACTCCTCAAATCTTAACTCTCCTAAATCTGTCTGCCGATTTAACCGGTTTACAGCTGCCTTATGCCCGTTTTATGGAAGACTTGATAAAAGATGATATCACTTTAAAACAGTTAAAACATGATTTTCTTAATAAAATTCATCAATATATAGAAAATGACCTTCAGAATCCAAAAAAAGAATCTACTATAGTTTATGATTTAAAGAGTATGCGAAATACACCTTTTATTAAATATTCTAAAAGAATTGTAGAAATAAGGAAGCGTGAATTCGAAAATACTTTAATTTTTAAGCATTCTGAGCACGATGAGGAGTGGTTTGACTTATCTGAAGTGAATAAAACATATTATGGTAAAAAATTGCTAAAAATTTTAAATGTTAAGAATCCGAATAGAGCAGATAAAGCTGAGCTACAAAAATTTGAAAACCTTGCCAAGAAGATAGGTTTGAATTTAAATATGACCCATTGGAAAAGTTAGATCTTTTCTCCTAAGAAATGACGATATCACCAAATTAAAGCATTATATTACAAATTTCTTTTTTAAAAACAAAAAGCTAATTTACCAGTATTTTTATATTTTATATAAATTTTTATAATATTGATCAATTAATATACGAGAATGTAAATTTTGAAAGATAATTTTCATCATCCTTCCAAGGACATTACAGAAACTAAAGGAACAATCTTACGTGGTAAAACGATCTGTTTATGTTTAACAGGATCAGTTGCAGTAATTACCGCTCCCATAGTTGCCAGAGAACTAATGCGATTAGGAGCCGAAGTGATAACAGTCATGTCTAAAGCTGCTACAGAATTAATAAATCCTTCAATAATGCACTGGGCTACGGGAAATCCCGTTATAACGAAATTAACTGGTGCTGTCGAGCATGTTTTTCTCGCGGGGGATAGGCCAAATGCCACCGGTAAGGCAGATTTAATTTTAGTTTGCCCCGCCACTTCAAATACAATCTCAAAAATTGCAAATGGTATTGACGATACACCGGTCACCACAGTGGTTTCTACTGCTTTTGGTTCTGATTTACCTATAGTTGTAGTTCCTGCTATGCACGAAAGTATGTTTCACCCAATTATCGAGCAAAACATAATTAAACTAAAAAAATATGGTATTGATATCTTAGGACCTAGAATCTCTGAAGGAAAAGCTAAGGTTGCAAAGGTTGATGATGTGATCGATAGAGTAATTGATTTAGTAATAGCAAAGAAAGATTTGGATGGCATGAAAGTTTTAATAACAGCGGGTCCTACTCGAGAGGCAATTGATTCAGTTCGATTTGTATCTAATAGATCTTCAGGAAAGATGGGTGTCGAACTCGCAAAAGAAGCTGCTGCGAGAGGTGCAGATGTATTATTGATTGCTGGTAAATGCATGGTCAAAATTCCCGATTATATTCAAACAGTAAATGTAATATCAACTGAAGATTTTATTAAATCAGTTAAAGATGAATTAAGTTATAAGGATTATAATTTTTTCATCTCTGCTGCCGCGATATCCGATTATAAGCCCGTTGAATGTATTGATGGTAAAATTTCATCGGATAAAGTGGAAGAATTAAAGGTAAACATGAAACTCACACCAAAAATAATTGACGTGGCGAGGAAAAAAAATTATAAAACGTTTATTGTTGCATTTAAAGCAGAAACGAATGTATCCAGAACGGAGTTAATAAATCGGGCTTATGCGAGGCTTTTAAAATCAGATGCGGACTTAATCGTCGCAAATGATATTGGTAGAGAGGATATAGGCTTTATGAGTAAGGATAATGAAGTATATATCATTGATAAACAAAAACACATTACCCATGTAGAAAAAAATACTAAACGTTACATTGCATCTAAGATTATAGATGTAGCATTAGAGGCTTATAGAATTAGAGATATCACCTAATTCTTTATACTCTTTTTCATGAAATTTTGCTTTAGGAAAAAATTTAAATAAGAAATCAATTTTAGTTCAAAATGAATGATTAGAAACAAATTGAAAAACAGCATTAATAAATTATCATTAGGTCATAGTTTTAATATTATTGTTATGCAATTAAAAGTAATGAACTAAAGTTTTCTTATTGAGGTTAATATTAAACGGCAGGTTATAAAAATTACTTCTGAAGAAGATGGAAGAATTGAGCAAGGCACGATTGCTCAGTTCATGAGGAAACGTACACAGCTCGTTGGATTTGAGTTTGGATATTGGAAACACACCCAATACGTCGCAGAGTTTTTAGATAATGCTCTAGATGCAATAGAATCCTTTCAATGGAATGAATTGCAAAAGGATTATTCAAAAATTGCGTTCTCATTAGATCAAGAATTAACTTTGCGAAATTTATCAATTCTTCAAGATGGAATGGATGAAGATCAAAAAAAACCATTAAACAATGAGGCTAAAAGTGTTCTTATGCAAGAGATGGGCATTCGTCCCGCAGAAATATCGGAAGCAATTTCCCCAGAGAGCGAAGATAAAGAGACTGAATCGGGAGAAATTGTTGATAAATCAGAATTGGAAGTGGAAGAAGAAGTATTAAGAATTATTGAAGATATGAATGAAATCATTAAACCAGTCGAATCTATCATAGATACAGAACCTTTAGTGATAATACGACTTAGAGAATCAGAAGCACCAAGCTTCCTAACTTCTGAATTATCTCAAAAAAATGTTATGAGTTATTCTTTCGAGATTTTTGACAATGGAATAGGTATGGGAAAAGCAGATCTACGTAAATTTGGAAAATATTTGGCCTCCTCAAAAAGTTTCGAATTAAAGCAAACTAGAGGAAGCCAAGGATTTGGAGCTCCGAGTGCTTTTAGTGATTCACAAAATACAACCGGTAAACCAATAATAGCAGTATCAAAATCTAGTGATAACATTTATGCTACGGTTTCAGAATTTTTTACTACATCCAAAAACGAAAAGAGATATTTAGTACACCCAACTGAAGTAGATAGTCCATTTCTTCATGGAACATATGTAAAGCTTAATTACTTAAACACAAAATATAAAAGAGGTTCAGTAGATACTTATATACGTCAAACCGCGCTTATGAATCCTCATATAACTTTAATCTATATTGATCCTTATGGAGAGGAGTTAAAGTTTGAACGTTTGGTGTCTTCATTTCCTAGAGAACCTAAATATGCAAAACCACACCCATCTTCAACTAATATTGGAGATTT
>SDNW01000014.1 GCA_004524725.1 Promethearchaeota archaeon | reverse complement strand
TCTTATCTCCTAATATCTTAGAAGCAATAAGTAACTTGAAATCAGACATTTTCAATCAAAAAAGATTGAGTCTTAATCTTGAAGAAACCTTGATAGCATTAAGTATTAGCGCGGATTTTAATCCTTCTGCGAAAGTAGCGATGGAAATGTTAAAATGTCTTAAAGGTTGCGAAATGCATTCCACACATATACCCACTCCTGGAGATGAGGCAGGACTAAGAAGACTTGGACTCAATATTACATCTGATCCCTCTTTTTCATCAAACCGTCTCTTTATTCCCTAAATCCTAATGCATTAATATCTCGAAATCCTTATTAGATGTGGTTTATATTTAATATTTTTATTTTGAAATTTCTATTAATACCAAAATTGCATAAAAATAGGTAAATAAGATGGCTACAGATTGCAAATACTGCTTTGTAACTGGTGGAGTTATGTCGGGAATAGGAAAGGGAGTAGTAACAGCCTGTATTGGTAAGGTTCTACAATTTAGAGGGTTTAAAGTATCAGTGGTAAAAATTGATCCTTATTTAAATATAGATCCTGGGACTTTAAATCCAACTGAGCATGGAGAGTGTTTTATCACTGAAGATGTATGGGAATTTAAACCTGTCTTTGAATCCGACGAAAGGAGCTATAGAATTTCCGAAATTGATCAAGATTTTGGGACTTATTCCCGTATTTTAGGTATTGAAATGCATCCTTCTCATAATATAACCTCTGGTCAAATTTACCTCTCGACCATTTTACAAGAAAGAAAAGGAAAATTTTTAGGAAAAACAGTCCAAATAATTCCTCATGTCACAGATATAATTAAGAATCGATTGTTCGAAATTTCTGAAAAGGAAGAATTAGACGTATTATTAATTGAATGTGGAGGAACAGTAGGTGATTTAGAGTCAAGCATATTTTTAGAGGCATTTCGACAAATTAAACTAGAATTTCCAAAACAAACAGCATTCATTCATGTTACTCTTGTTCCATATTCAAAAGCTGTTGGTCAACAGAAATCTAAACCTACTCAACATTCAGTAAAAATGCTTCAAAGTCTAGGGTTACAACCAGATATAATCATTGGTCGAAGTGAAGTTCCCTTAGCAAAGGATATAAAACGTAAAATTTCATTATATTCAAATGTCCCTGAAAAGGCTGTTATCTCAAATCCAGACTTAGAGGTAGTATATGAGCTTCCTATCCTTTTTGAACAACAAGGGTTAGGAGATATTATTTGTGAACTAATTGACTTAAAAGCTAAATTAGTGTCTAGTGAAGCTAGTGAAGTAACAAATTATTCTGAATGGGTAAAAATGGTTGAGATGTATAAAAACGCGAATAAAATTGTGCGAATTGGTATGCCGGGTAAATATTTTAACATCTCAGATTCTTATATCTCAATTAATGAAGCTTTAGAACATGCTGCCGCTCACCAAGGATGTAAACCAGAATTAAAAATGATAAATCTTGCTGAGGATATCGACATTAAAAAAGAATTGAGTGATTGTGATGGAATTTTATTAACACCTGGATTTGGAGAGAGAGCAGTAGAGGGCATGATCCGAGCAGCTGAATATGCGATGGAGAACAGAAGCCCCTTTCTGGGGATATGTTTTGGAGCACAATTATTTTACGTAGCCTTTTGTAGAAAATATTTAGGATTGAGCGGAGCTAATTCAACAGAGATTGATCCAAATACCCCATATCCCGTTGTGGATTTATTAAAGGGTCAAGAAGCTATTACTGAAAAAGGAGGAACCATGAGATTAGGAGCCCAGAAAATTATCATCCAACCAGATACAAAATTATATGAGGCTTATAAAGAAAAAGAAATTTTAGAGCGGTTTCGGCATCGCTATCATATAAAAGGACGATTTATTTCAGAAGAGGCAAAACAAAAAGGATTAGTTGTCTCAAGTAGAGACGAAACGGGAGAGATAATCAATAGCATTGAATTAAATCGAGCAGATCATTGGATGATTGGTACCCAATTCCATCCTGAGTTCAAATCACGCCCCTACAACCCTTCACCCATATATATGGAATTCATAAAAGCATGTATGAAAGCTCATAAATCGAAAGAATAAAGTCTTTTTATAAATTATGCTTTAAATGGAAATAACTATAAATAAAAAACTAATTAATTGATATTTGAGTTAGTTTTATTAATAAAATCAATTTCTATTACAAAATAGAAAATCATATAGGTTATTTTTAAAAATGCCATTAAAAACCCCAGAAGAATATTTAGAAAGTATAAAACGACCGGTAAATCTCTATATGTTTGGTGAAAAAGTAGAGGATTTCTGGAATCATCCTATTGTTAGACCATCAATTAATACTGTAATGAAGATCTATGAATTAGCCCAAATGGAAGAATATCAGGATTTAATGACAGCAAAATCTCATCTTACGGGAGAAAAAATTAATCGTTTTACTCATATACACCAATCAACCGATGATTTGATTAAAAAAGTAAAAATGCAAAGATTACTTGGACAAAAAACATCATGTTGCTTTCAGAGATGCGTTGGGTTTGATACTGCAAATGCCCTTTATAGTATTACCTATGAAATGGATAAAAAATACAATACTAATTATCATGAACGTTTCAAAAAGTACTGGATTGAAGTTCAGAACCAAGATCTCATGGTGGATGGGGCAATGACCGATACAAAAGGGGATAGAAGTAAAAGACCTAAAGATCAACCAGATCCTGATGCATTTCTGCATATGGTTAAGGAAAATGATGAGGGCATAATCGTAAGAGGCGCTAAAGTCCATCAAACAGGTTTTCTCAATTCCCATCGAGCGATAGTCATGCCAACCCTTAGATTAAGAGAAGGTGAGGCGCCTTATGCAGTTAGCTTTGGAATTGATACCAACGCAAAAGGAATTACCATGATATATGGAAGACAATCTTGTGATACAAGAAAGATGGAAGAGGGAAAATTAGATATTGGGAATTTTAAATATGGCGGTCAAGAAATATTTGTTGTATTTGATGATGTTTTTGTTCCTAAAGAAAATATCTTTATGAAGGGAGAGATCGAATATTCTGGAGAACTTGTAAATCGATTTGCGGGCTTTCATCGGCAATCATATGGAGGATGCAAAGTGGGTGTAGGAGATGTATTAATAGGTGCTGCAGCCTTAGTTTCAGAATATCATGGTACTGAAAAATCATCCCACATAAAGGATAAACTCGTCGAAATGATCCATTTAAATGAAACGTTATATAGTTGTGGAATAGCGTGCAGTTCTTTAGGATTTAAAAGAGAAGCAGGTAATTATGAAATGGATATGCTTTTGGCTAATGTCTGTAAACAAAATGTTACGCGATTTCCTTATGAGATTGGGCGATTAGCTGAAGATTTAGCGGGTGGAATGATTTGTACGATGCCCTCTCAGGCAGATTTCAATTCAAAAGAAGTAGGACATTTAATCGAGAAATATCTGACTACCTGTGAAGGTGCTTGTGCTGAAGATAGATATAAAGTATTACGATTTATTGAAAATTTAACAATGGGCGTAGCTTCGGTGAGTTACCGAACAGAATCTATGCATGGTGCGGGATCCCCCCAAGCACAAAGGATTATGATATCACGACAAGCCAATTTAGAAGATAAAAAAAAGTTGGCAAAAAATATTCTTGAAATCGATTAATTTATTCGATAACAGCATAAGCATTTCCTAGAACAATACTTCGGTCTGTTTTCACTTGAATTATATAGCGTTTATTATCTTTCCAACCTTGTGTAGTTAATATTTCACCCGGATAAACTTCACTGGTAAATCGTGCCTTGAATTCTTTTAGTCGTGTAACATCTCCTTCGCAAATTCCATGCACTATAGCTTTTGTAGCAAACCCATACGTACATAATCCATGGAGGATAGGCCCTTTAAATTGTCCACTTCTACTAGCAAATTCCGGATCTATATGCAGAGGGTTAATATCTCCATTAAGTCTGTATAAAGCGGCTTGATTTTCTTGAGTTTTATATGATATTGTAAAATCTGGTTTCAGTCTTGCGGGTGGGTTTATGGGTTCAGTTTTAGGACCTGGATCACCTCCAAATCCTCCTCCTTTAAGATAAAAGAAAACCCATTTAGTATCAAATATATGTTCTTGCTTTGTATTGAAACCTGAAACATTCATGTGAATAACTGCAGCTTTTCCTTTATCATATATATTTTCAACTTCTGTATTGCATAAAATCTTGTCAGAAGCTGAAAAGGGGTGGTAAAGCTTAATTAATTGTTCTCCATGAACAAAATGCGAAAAATCGATTTTTCCGATTCTATTGAGTTGAAGTGCTGTTCCTGCAACTATACAAGCAAAGCTTGGGAATACTTTTAGACCTTCAGGATGATTTTCATATAGAAAATCTAATTCGTCAATCTTAGCCCCAATGCCTAAAGCGTAAAGTACAACATCTTTCCAATTGTATTTAAAAGTTACTTGGGGGAATTCTTTTCCAATAACATCAAAATTTAATTCAGACAATATACCTTCACTTTTTTATTTTTTTGCGTATTAATGATTATTTCTTCTTTATTTTCTATAAAATTAAGGCTTTTCTTTTGTTTTTCCAAAACGGCACTCGCTCCCTTTGAAACATATTTATTACAAGAATTAATATTACTTCCCTTCCAAATAAAATGTTATCTAAATTTCTCATTTTTATTTTTCTGGTATTAATTATCATGAAAAATTACTTTACTACTAATAACAAGGATTTTGAAAAGAATAATAATAAATATTTTCGGATTTTATTTGATATCATTATTGAACTTTTGTTATTTCTATTAGGATTATTAAACAATTAACAAAATTTTTTTAACCAGAAAAACTAAAATTGGTATTCAATGTTCCAAACTGATAAAGCTCATTATAAATTTAAAACCTATCGATCTGATGCTTCCCCCTTTTTCTTCTTTATTGATATCTATCCTGTTGATCTTAAAATTTTTGAGACTCCTCACTCCTTAGCTTTAGCTAAACATATTAAAAATAATCCAATTATGCCTTTACCAATGAGAGTGGATCGTGTATTTAACGGAGAAAGTTCGATAATTATTCGTCCTAATTCTCCAGTATCATTTCCCCTAAATGAATCAATTTTAGCTATCATTAATCCAATACCTTTTATCCAACTAGGAATTGAAAATTTGCTTTTTTTCACAGAAATTCGCTCTCAACAGCGACTATTGCGCTCCCTTAAGAAACAAAAAGCTGAAGAATGGTGGGAAAACTCAAGGTATCTTTATGGTAATCTACGTCAGATTGAAGAAGATTTTTCAGCTTTTTTAAAAGCATATTTATATACGATTATAAAGGCAAGGATAAATGAAGAGGATATAACTGGAGCAGCTATAGAATATTGCGAAATTGTTAATAATCTTTGCAAAGAAAAAATGTTAAAGAATAAGATTTTAGTTGAAATAAAAGATTCTCAAGAAAGTGTAAAACTATATCGAGAAAAAAAAACCAAAAGCAGAGAAAAGCTTAATATCGTTAAAAAGATGGAATATCACCCAGAACTCATCGATATTGAAGTATTTAATTTTTCTGATATTAGTTTTCCAAACAAAAAGGATTTTAGCAATGATATTATAAAAAATTATGATAGTAGGGTAGCAAAGTATATTCCACTGTTATTGTATGACGATTTACAAGAATGTATGATACAGAATATAACTTTACTTGAAAAAAATGAAATTGAGCTATTATGTCCTTCTTTTCTTTTGGAAAATAATGTGATCATACTTTTAAGTTCAGAAAAGATAGAAGATAATGATTTAGATAAATATAATTGGTTATCAGATTTAAATGAAGTAAATATTGAAGGAGTTTTAAATTCTATAACTCATATAAAATAAAGCTTTAGGAGGGGTATTTTCATTAATAACAGAATAACCAAAATATATCTCAATTCTCCTAAAACGCATTTATCTTAATAAAAAGTATAAAAAACATTTTAAACTTTAAATCTAAACTAGCTGAATTCGAATCAATCGATTTTCTTGCTGAAAATGTTTATATGACAATTTTATTGAGTTTAAAATGAGTAAATATTAAAAATTTTTGTAGTGTTTTTCGAAGCTTTGTAATTTATGAAAAGTTTAAATACTCTCGCATCGTATTAAATTCTAAGTATGTTTAATGCATACTGTATATTTAAAAAAAAAAATAACAAACACTGGAAAGAATAACAATGAGAAAAAATATAAAAATTTTAGTCTTGATTTTATTCGTTAGTTCTTTTTCTCTACCATTTATCCCGGTTATGGCAGATCCTCAAACCGCTCAAGATGACAAAGTAGTCTTTAGGTTAGGTGTCCAGATAACTGCAGCAGGCGGAGATTGGGATCCAGTAATTCGTCGTGCATCTAACGCTGATGTGACCCGTATGTGCTCTTTGGAGGGTTTTGTAAGATATCCTGCTAATTGGGAAGGAGATTACTCTGAATTAGAACCAGTGCTCGCAACCGACTGGGACTTCGAATATTGGCCAGCAGAACAAAATGCAAAAGGATTTGTTAATGGAGGAGGTATTAAGGCAGTTAATTTAACGTTACGAGAGAATGTAACCTTCCATGATGGCTCAAAATGGAATGCTTCAGTCGCAAAATGGAATCTGGATCGAATCATCATAGTTTCGGGTAATTTAACGGGAAATGGAGATATGCTTTATTATTATGATTTTTGGGAAGAAGCGAGTGATTATGTAGATTTTTACACTCCGAGTTGGAACATGTCCTCTTATATTGGCAAAATGCCTTCCTATAATGGCATTGTTGCTACTAATCCTTTATTAAATGGGACTTTTCCTAAATATGAGAATGTAACCATCCTAGAAGCCGGAGGACCTAATGGAGGAGGAAAAATTAGAATCAACTTTAATGATTGGGCTTCTTTTTCAGTCTGGGAGCTTTTAGCAACTAATCCTCAACATTATATTTTAATGATATCGAAGGAAGCTTATGCGGATTACTGGGATAAACCGATTTATGGTTTTGGAGAAAATCCCTCTTTTCCTCAGGATGAGACCTTCCAGCACTTGGTTGGAACGGGACCATATATATTTGATCATTGGGATGCAGTTGCGCAAACTGGCAAAATGGTGAAGAACGAAAATTATTGGAATAAAGAAGCTCTTGAAAGTGTCGGTTGGTTTGAAATCGATGAACTACAATTTGTGTTATTTACACCCGATGCAGATGGTACGCAAGCACGTAATTTAGCCATGAAAACTGGTGCTATAGATATGTCTGAAGATACTACTGGATTTAATTTTGTTTATAGCGAAGTTATGGCACAAGCTGATATTACCTATTATGAAAACCCGATTGGAGATTACCCATTCATAATGGTATTGAATTGTATTAATGATACAGAATGGAAAACCAATTACGATGCCGGAGACCCATATGTCCCCTACCAGCCCAATGGAATCCCGCGCTTACTACGGAAAGCAATCTCATATGCATTCGACTATGAAGGATTTATACAGACTGCTTATAGCGGGCGGGCGACGCGTATGAAGAGTTATCTTGGTAACAATATGACCTATGCTAATTATGATATTCCTATGCCATATCTCAATCTTACAATCGCACGAGAAGCTATACTTGCTCAATATCCAACTGAATGTGCTGCAAGAAACTTAAATGAAACTAGTACCGATCAAGATTGGCAAAATGTTGCAAACAGCAATCCCATCTATACGGTTGATTTCTATTGGGATACAACTGCACTTCAGCAAGTTCTTCAAGATTATGTGGCAACTGCTCTCCATAATATAGGAATGGCTTATTATGATGATTCGTCTCATGAATTAGCTTCTGTATGGATACAAATCTTATATGTTCCTGGAGGATCGTTTAGTGCTCAAGTATGGCCAACGACTTTTGCTATAGCACCGACTGAGATAGGTCACGCACACATCAATGCCTATTTCAAGTATCCGGGTCCATATACAGTAGGTTGGAACCTAGCTTTTAATTATCTTGATAATGTCACAGACTGGATAGATCAAATCTATTTTTCAAACCGTACCGTAAGACAAGAATGTTATGATAACATTGGATTAACATTGCAAGACTACCAGTATCCATGGATGTGGATATGCCAAGGTGATTGGGGATGGGTTTATAGGAGAGAATGGGAAGTACGCGAGTTCGAATTCTATACTGGAATGCCAAGGATTGTTGGAGATTTTACGCATATTAAGTATGTAGGATGGGAACCAACACCACCTGCAATACCCGGATTTTCGGTATATATCATGTTGTCTGTTTCTATTGCTACATCTGTTGGGCTTATTTACGTAATGATGAGAAAGAGAAAGTAAACAATATCAAAATTAAACTAATTTTTTTCTTTTTATTTAATAATATATCAATTGTTTTTTTTCTAATAATAGTGCGAATTATTCCTTTTTAAGCGCAAATTTTCTATTATTATAGAACTTTAAACTATTATATTAATTGAATTTTAAAAAAAAAAAGAATCCTGCATTCAGATGAAAATCTGACACACCTTCAACTGAATTTTAACAGGATGAATCTTATCATTGAAATTACCATATAGGCTGAAGATTATTTCTACTCTCTCTATATTGGAACTACACGTATTTCATTGACAGGATATTTATTAAAATTTTCATAGCCATTCTGTGTAAAGACACCAGAGGAACCTACCCAAAGACCTTTCTTTGTATTAGGAATCCTAACCCATATATGCAAAGTAACGGTATGACCTGGTTTAAACTCGAAATCATGAAACATTTGTGCATATGGTGTGGATTGATTACCTGGTGCACATCCTGCTAATGGTGGTTGCATCATAAAACACCAACCCGCTATTAGCAAACTTGGCACTTGCTCAAAACCAGCATCATAAATTGGTTTAAGAAAATTATCAATATCTTTTCCTTTCATTCCTGGTTTTAATTCGGAAACCATATTATCATGAACCGTAGCTGCAACATTGAACATTTTTTCATATTCAGGTGTTGGATTTCCAACAAACCAAGTTCCCCAGAGCTTTCCCCAGTAATTACCATATCCCAAGCAAAACTCTGACATGAGAAAATCGCCTTTTTTAACTCGTTTACCTGTTGAATAAGGGGTGGGGTAATAGTATTCAGGATTTTCCATTGAGAAAGAACTAACATGACCGAATGGAAATGTTCCATAATGACGAACAGCTGTTAAATTCATGGCTCGTTGTAAATCCTTGTGTTTAACTCCAGGATAGGTCAATTGGAAAACCTCTTCTTGAGCAAGATCTGTTAAAGCCCCCGCACGCCTAAGAAGTGCGATTTCTTCTTCGCTTTTAATAAGTTGTAGAGCTTGAAGCCATTGATTAGCACTTACAATTTTCGCATCTGGAAGAGCTTTATCTAAAATCTGCCGTTGCTCTGTGAATAATGTTATGTCACCAAATTGAGCTCCACCAGGGCCAACAAGGCCAATTGTTCCTCGTTCGTAACCTAGATCTTTGATCTTTTTAATTGCATTTGGGAAAGCGTCTCCATCTTGTATATCTTTAATATAGGAAATGGTTCTAGCATTTACGCAATGGTAATCTAAATTAATAAACATTGTAGGTTCACCTTCTACAGGAACAGTAAGAAATGTTTCAAACACATTTGCGAAACGGGTGAGATACTGAAGGTGTATCTGACCAGGACTACTTCCTATACCGACATGACCATATACTAAAAGTACATCTATTCCTCTTTCCTTCATCTCCTTTCGTACATTAGCATGACGCTGAGCCATTTCTTTATCCGAAAAATATGGAAGAAAGTTATTATCAGCGGATTCATCAATCACATTATATAAATCTTTACTCATTTTCATCTCTCTAATTGTTTTTACTAATTTTGTTATACGATCTATAAGTGAATATCTTTTTTAAATATACAGTATGCATTAAACATACATAGATTATCATACGATGCAGGATTATATAAACTTTTATTATAATTAAAAACGCTTTAAAAACCACCCATCTTATAAGTTCAAACGTTTAAATATAGAAAATTAATTTTACTCTATTGATTATGACCGCCTTAAAGGAATTTCACATAAACGAATATCTGTCTCTCAAATTAGAAGAAAATGGTAAAAAAAATGTGTACGTAAAAGACAAGATATTTATAAACTGTAAACGAGTGTTTATTTCAACGCGTGTAGATCAATTAAAGATATTATTGTTCCGGGGGATTTATGCACCAGATATAATGACCGTCTTCGATTCTTATCTTATGAGGTAATTCAAATTCACATTCCTTAGTGCGCACGTCTGAGGAACAGCGGGGATGAAAGGTACATCCCGAAGGTGGAGCTATAGGACTCGGGACTTCACCACGAATGATAAATTTTATGTCCCGATTTTTCATATCAACTTCAGATCTTGATGCTAAAAGCGCTCTTGTATAAGGATGTGTGGGTCTTGAGAACACTTGATCTGTATCTCCAATCTCAACAATTTGACCGAGATATGCAACCGCAATTCTATCCGCTATGTGATTAACAGCAGCTAAATTGTGTGTAATAAATAAATAACCATAACCATAGGTTTTTTGTAATTTTTTAAGTAAGTTAAGGATTTGCGCTTGTACTGATACATCAAGAGCAGATGTCGGTTCATCAAGAATTATAAGCTCTGGATTGGTTGCAAGCGCTCGAGCAATAACAATTCTTTGCTTTTGACCACCTGAAAATTCGTGTGGATAACGATCCATATGTTCTCGCTTCAATGCGACCTCTTCCATTAATTCTAAAACCTTTTTTCTTAGTTCATCTTTTTTATTGATACCTAATAAGTTTTTAAGAGGTTCAGCAATGATATCAAACACTTTTAAGCGAGGATTTAAGGATGCATCTGGATCCTGATAAACGATTTGAATTTTTTGCCTAATAAAACTTGAATAAGGAACAGAAAGAGGTTTGTTACGAAATAGAATATCTCCATTATTTTTTTCCACTAATCCTAAAATTCCAAGAGCTGCTGTTGTTTTTCCACAACCACTTTCTCCCACTAATCCAAGGGTCTCACCTGTCTTAATTTCGAAAGATATTTTGTTAACTGCTTTAATAACTCCTATTTGTCTTCTAAGTATTCCACCTATAAGAGGATAAAAAACTTCTAGATCTTTAACTTTCAATAATTCTTTACCTGGCTCTAATTTAATAAGTTCTCGAATTTCTCCTAAATGTAATCTTCTTATAAAAATATATTTCAAGATAATACTAATAATAACCGAAAATATAGCAGTGAAAAGAAATTGTATCTCTAATGAATAGGGTAGGAAAAAAGCGGTTATTGAAATTATAAATGAAGTTATTGAGTAAAGAGTACGTTTATTTGTTAATAATTGCGAACGAACCCCCAAATAGAAAATAAAAAGCGAAATAAAAAAACTAACAAGCCACAATGAAATAAACCACTCAATAAGAAGATCAACTGTTAATCCTATTATGAGTATAAAAAACAATTGAGAAGCAAGATCACTGAAAAAACTAATACTTATAACGAGTATTATTACTATTGGAAAAAGGATAATAGGTAAATCGTATATAATAAATAGTAAAATAGAAAACTCTATTTTTTCTTTCTTTCGAACAGTATCTTTATAGTCTTTTGCAAATAACCCTGCAATTAGTGTAATAATTGGAGAAAGAAATAAAAGTTGACCACTCATGGGTACAGATTCTTCGGCGTAAACAAAGATACCGCTCAATAAAATAAAAAATAAACTAGAGAACATCAAAATAATTATTATCTTCTTAATTCTTCTGGATCTTTTGGTAATACCTTTATTTTTAATATGTCGAAACAACACAAATAGAATGGTTAGTTGTAAAAAAAGTGCATAAACAACATACAACACCGATAAATACAACCCTGCAAGATTACCTTGTTCTAAAATGGAAATAATTAAAGAAGTTATTCCAGTAGATATTCCAATAATCATGAAACTTAACCCCAGAACACAAATTCCGAAACATATCCAATTAATTATGTCTTTTTTTGAATCATTCATTTTCTATTCACATACCTAATTTTGCTTTTAAAACTTTTAAGGGATGAATCTCTCGTTTTGTTTATTAAATTCAGGATCATACAAATGACACGCAACAAAATAATTATTTTCGACTTCAATGCTTTTGGGAACTACAGAATTGCACGGTTCGAACCGGTAGGGACACCTTGGGTGAAACCGACATCCTGAAGGGGGATATATTAAATTTGGTACTAATCCAGGGATTACTTCAAGTTCATCTTTCTTTTTTCCAACAACGGGTATCGATGCAAGAAGACCTTTTGTATATGGATGAGAAGGATTTTCAAATACCCTATAAATATCTCCATATTCAACTATAAACCCACTATACATGACTGCGACCCTGTCACACATTTTTGATATGATTCCAAGATCGTGCGTAATAAAAAGAATAGAGGTATTATATTTTTCTCGGAGATTCTTCATTAAATTAAGTATTTGATTTTGAATGGTAACATCCAATGCAGTTGTAGGTTCATCGGCTATTAATAATTTAGGACTACATGCAAGAGCCATAGCAACTTGAATTCTTTGGCGCATTCCCCCACTTAATTCATGGGGATATAGGTTATAAACACGTTCTGGGGAAGGAATATTAAGTTCTCTCAGCAATTTTTCACTGAATTCTCGAGCAATACTATATATGCTTTTACCAGGATGCTTCAATGTTTCAATGAGAAGCTCGTCTTCCATGTGTTGGAGATACACTTCCGAGATTTGCTTACCTACTTTAAAAACAGGATTTAGAGAATTAAGTGGATCTTGAAAAATCATGGTTATCTTATTTCCACGATAATTTAAAATCTCTTTTGGGGATTTTTGGAGTAGATCTTCCCCTTCGAATATAACCTTTCCGCTCTCAATTTTTCCAGGAGGCCGAACAACCTGAAGAATAGATAATGCCGTAACGGATTTACCACAACCTGTTTCTCCTACAAGACCAAGCGTTTCACCTTTGTAGATTTTAAAAGAGACTCCTTCTACCGCACGTACAACACCCTCTTCAGTGTAAAAATAGGTCGTAAGATCCTCTACATCCAAAATAACTTTTTTTCCTTCAATTTCTCTCTCTTGAATTTTTGGTTTTACCACAAATGGTAAGATTTTTTGATCTTTACTCACTTTTCTCTTGAATTGTTCTGGATTGAATTTTACTTTCAAAGAAACGATGAAAAAAATGAGAAATATAAATATATCGAGAATAAGGTGAACTCGAATATCTTGAACGTTGAAATGATAATACGGTAAAATTGATAGAAAAAATACTAATACGCTTTCAAAAATAATTATGCCCAAAAAAAACGTGATGACTCCAACCCTTATCACGAAATTTAAAGACTGTTTAAACTCTTTATTATAGAGGCTCATAAAAATAACTGAACCGACGGCAATATCTATAATTACAATAAGAATATCATTTAGAAGAATATCACCAAAAAGATTAACAAAAAATATTCCTAATGGTAGATTTATAAGAAACCATATTAAATTTATAATAAGTGTCTTTCTAAGAGAAAAATTAAATCCTTTCTTACTTGAGAGCCATCTCGTTATAAATAATCCCATTATAAATATAATAATCGAGGAAATTATAGCAGAGAAAACATCAGAGATAATGATTTGATATATCCCCATAAAAAAATAATAATAAATGAAGAAAAGTGGAACTACCAAAATCCACAGTAAAATAATTCCACCAATGAAAATAGAATCTCTAAGAATATTTCTTGGAATTCGTTTTTCAAAAGGTATGAATCTGTTAAAAATAAGCATAATAGAGAAATCAATAAGAACAATAAAAAAAGCATATTGAACACTAACAAAAAACAAATTAAAAATGGGATTTAAGTTAGATAATAATTGAAAAAAATTGATTGAAAGAATGATAAAAACAATAATCCATAATAACGCTACGATGATATTCTTAAATATTTTTCTATTTTTATTAATCAGAGGAGTGCTTTCATCCAAAGAAGGTAAGATCCTAAGTTTTTTCAACAAAAAGAAATATAATTTATAAGAAACACTTTCTACAAGATAAACAACATCTTCATACATAGTAACATTATCATCAAGATCTTGAGCGTTTACTATAGTTTCTTTTTCTCTCATTAGTTGATTATTAATTGCTTTTTCTTTTATTACCGCCTCTAAAATTTTCTTTTTACTCTTTATAGCCGTTTCTGGTAAGAATTTAATTCTTAATAAATTGAAATAGCTCACTATAAATATGCCTAAAATAAGAATTATTTCCACACGAAGATCTTGTTTTATAATTGTCACTTCGAATAATCGAGATATATACATTTCAAAAATGATGAATTGTATTGACCAGATCCCAAACGAGATTAGTCCACTTGCCATCAATGAATCTCTAAGTGCCTTTTTTGAAATCTGATTTTCAATCGGTTTTGATTTGTTTATTAAATATGTAAGAACTATGATAAAAAAGACGGTAAAAAATGCCATGAAAAACCCTATATACAATATATCATAATCTGGTTCATCTGGTTCCCATATTAATTGAATTCCTAATATCTCAAATGAGAGAAATATTATTACTATACCCCAAATTAAACTTAATAGTATTTTATATTTTGGTTTGAATTTTTTAAATATCAGATCAATATCTCCCAATGCCGGAGATGTTCCAAATTTTCTTAAAAACGCTTTGTATAAGGGAAAAAACGCGCTTATTGCTACTGCGAAAAAGAGAATGAAATTATTAAAATATCCAATTATTGGATAATCGTCAAAAGTCTCAACAGCAAACCCTATACCAAATATAATACCAAAGACCAATAATAAGGTAAAAACTAAGCTCTTAACATTTATTGGAATTTCTTTATCCTTTGGAAGGAGTTTGTTTATAAAAATAAAAATAAGACTTAAAATTACTAAGATAACAATAACTTCAACTAGAACTAGTCCATAATTAAAAGCCATAGAATTTACCCTTTTTTGATGTATTTTTTTATTATATATGTAATCGTGGATCTAATGCATCCCTTAATCCATCGCCAATTAATATAAATCCAATTGAAGTAAGACCTATGAAAAATCCTGGCCAAAGAGCTGCTCCTGGAGTGTCGAAATGACCTCTTGCAAACATGATGTCTGCTCCCCAATTAGCAATAGTCGGATCTCCCAAACCTATAAAAGCAAGACCTGCTAGACCTAAGACAGTAGTTCCCATTGCTCCAAAGAAAGATATAATAATGGGAGAGATTGTATTAGGAAAAATATGTTTAAACATAACTCTAAATTTATCTGCTCCACTACTTATTGCAGCTCTGACATAATCATTTTGTTTTACCTGCAAAACTAATGATCGCATAAATCTAATATTATAGGGTATAAAGAGAATACCGTAAATTATTAGAACTTGATATAAATCATTTCCAATTAAGGGTGCAATAACTATAACAATTATCAACATAGGTAAACTTAAGAGTACATCACAAATACGCATCATAATAGAATCAACCCAACCCCCAAAATATGCCGAAATTGTTCCTAATATAACACCTCCGCTAATGGAAATGGCAACTGGGAGCACTGCAGCCTGCAGAGTGGTCCTAGCACCCCAGATTAATCTTCCAAGAATGTCCCATCCATATATTGTTGTACCTAATGGGTGTTCTGGTGATGGTTGTAGGAAAGCATCATCTGGAGGATATAGTGGGGGAGTTACATTTGCTAAAGTAAGTTCAGTAAGCCAGGGACCATAAACGGCTATAAAGGCAACAATTAAGACCAATAGAAAACCTAGCAGGGTTAATGGCGTAATAAAACGGCGGAATAATCTTCGTTTTGATTTTAATTTACCAATCTGATATTCTCGTTCGGAAAATTCAGGATTTCGCCAACCAGGCAATAAATAAAATTTTATTAGTCGCTTAATTTTTGAACCGCTATTTAGTGAATCCTCTTCAATTTCCTCTTTTTCGCTATAAACTTGCATTATTAAAATCTCTTCTTTTTAATTGTTACTTAAAAGTTATTCTTGGGTCGATAACGACATAGAGCACATCAGTTATTAAGGTTCCAGTAATTATAATTAAACATGAACATACTAAGAATCCATTTATAAGTAAATAATCACCAACAAATACAGAACGAACAAAATAATATCCAAATCCTAAATAATTAAAAGTTGCTTCTAGGAAAATAGATCCTAAAAGGGATCCTGTTATCGTGGTTATTATAAGATTACTTGAAGGAATTAAAGCATTCCGAATGGCATGTGAATTAATGACCTTTTTTTCCGGAAGTCCCTTGGCACGGGCAGTGCGAATATAATCTTGATCCATAACATCTAACATACTAGAACGGGTTTGTCTAGTGATACCCGCAAGAGAAGCAAAAGATATACAAATTACAGGAATAAATAAATGGAAGATTGTATCAAAAAAGAAAACGGGGTCGTTATTCAAAATAGCATCAATAAGGCGAAATCCAGTGAAATATTCACCTGACAATTGAGCTCCAGGTGTATTTGAAAACATAATCTGTATAGATATTTCTCCATATGTGAATTCTTTTAAAATTACGCCAAGAAATACTTGTAAGAGGTTACCTATAAAAAATATTGGAAATCCAGCGCCTAAAACTGCTAGAAAGCGAATGGAGGTATCTTTTAGTTTATCTTTATTCGTTGAGGACACTACACCAAGTTTAACCGCGATAATTGGTATTATAATAATTGGAAATATCATTAATTCAATAGTTTTTGGAAAAACTGTACCAATGACTTCAATTACAGGGATATCACGCATAATAACATAGGAATTACCCCAATTTCCTGTAAAAAAATTCTGCAGATATATTAATAACTGTATTAATAATGGTTTGTCATATCCCATCCTTCTTTCTTCCTCTTCAATCATTCTTTGAATGGTTTCTAAATCTTCACCTGCCGCCATCTGTGAAATCACGGGAAAGACATTCATAGTTTTAGATAACACAAAAGTAATAATTAAAACGGTGATTAATATTGGAACCATCAATAATATTCGCTTGATGATATATTTAATCATATTCTGACCTTGACGAGCCAATTCTTTCCCTCCTAGATAACATTGTATAATTTATTCCTTTCTGCTCTAATATTTTTCTTTTTTTCTTACTGAAAACTGTTTTAATTTCATCCCAACCAGAGAACCACTTAAAGTTAATCCGATTAAAATTATAATGTTAAGATATCCTTCGAAATAGGCAAATTGTAAAATGAACGGTTCTAAACTAAAACCAAACATAATATTATAAAAAATAAATCCTTCAACGATTATCGTAGGAACTAGCCAGATCGACGCTCTAATTCCATAATGAGGAATTTCTTCCTTGTAAGTCATAATAAAACACACTAAAAATAATAAAATTGCTCCTAGAAAAAAACTGCGAGTATAAGTAGTATATGTCCATATTAATATCGTCCTTTCCATATTTAAAAAAGAAATCCAGTTTCCATACTGATCAAATAGCATAGTATTAGCAATAATTCCATAGTACCCTAAAATTATTATTATATAGCTTATTATAACAGTTCCTTGCCTACCCCAATCAATCTTAAAATGAGCATGAAAATCTGGCTCATCTTGATAATCCCCTTCTTGAATATCAATAGGGTTTTTAATTAAAATTCACACGGTTTGGTTTTTATTTTGTTTGATTTGTAAATGATTAATGTATATTTAAACTTTTTTTTGGTCTAATTCTTGTAGATTTGACCATATTTTAACTGTTAAATAAATCCATATACAATTCAATTATGTTAAATAAGTATAAAAAAAAAATATACTGTTTATAATATTTTTATGCATCAATATTTTCAATTACTGTTGCTACACCCTGCCCTCCACCACAACAAGCATTAGCAACGCCATATTTTGCTTTTTTGTCCTTTAAGATGCGTGCTAATGTACCCGTTAAACGGACCATAGTAGACCCTAGTGGGTGACCGATTGCTGTTGAACCGCCCATTACGTTTACTTTTTCTTCTGGAATATTAAGTTTATCCATGCAATTAAGTGTAACGATACAAAAGGCTTCATTAATTTCCCAGAAATCAATATCTTCCACCTTCAAACCGGCATATTCTAATGCTTTTTGAGTAGCTGGTACAGGGCCTCGTCCCATAGTGTGAGGATCTACCCCTGCCCATCCTATGGATACAATACGTGCCATTGGTTCAATTTCCCTTTTCTTAGCCTCTTCTGCTTCCATTAAAACTGCAGCGGTTGCTCCAGCATTTAAAGGAGAAGAATTTGCTGCGGTTATAACTCCTTCCTCAGTTCCTTCTCGTTTAATATATCCTTCTTTTCCACCATTTTTTTTTAAGAAAAAGGGTTTTGTTAAACGTGGTAATTTTGAGACTTCTTCTAATCTGGATTTCCTAGCATTCATATCCCTATCAATTATCATTTTTTCATCCACACTACCAGGAGCATGACCTTCAATGGGAATTATTTCACCTTTAAACCAACCAGATTCATGGTTTTTAACCGTTAAATTATGACTTCTAACTCCAAATTTATCCATGTCCTCTTTTGTAAAGGTAGGTACTTCTTGTTCATAAAGTAATTGAGCAGTACTTAACATGTTAAAAAATATTCTAGGATCCATATCTGGTCGGTAAAACATGCTATCTTTATAAGCATACTTTACATTAGCATCCACACCTTTTCCATATACTCTTGTCATGTGCTCAAAACCTGTGGAAAGGAATGTTTTGCTAAATCCATTCATAATTTCCATAATTCCAACATGCATTCCTGTACCCGCAGATCCACATTGTCGGTCTACAAAAAAAGCAGGTACATTAAAGGGAAAACCTGATAGAAATAGAGGGAGTCTACCACCATAGGTCCAATTTTCTAGAACTCCAACGGCGCATCCTACAGAGCAATCATCAATATCTTTTTTTTCAATTCCTTTAGCGCTCAATCTTTTGTCAAACATATGCATTAAAAGTTGAGCTAGTAATTCATCTCCTCTAATTTCACCAAATACGTCCTTTTCAGGCTGATTTGTTCGAGATCGGGAGAATGCAGTGCGTGCATAATCAATTAACCATACTTCGTTATTTTTCACCTTTATTATTCACCATAAAAAAAGTTAAATCTACATTGTATATTATTCCTTTTTTTTTAAATTTTTTACATATTTAATTTTACTTCAAAAGAAATTTTTTTTTCAATATTATTGAAATCTTACTATATAGCACTATATTAGGGTATATTCAATTCTACTTCTTTAGAAGAATTAAAAAATATTTTTAATGAGTGCTGTCTATTTATTAAACATCACGTTAAAATTAATAAAAGGAAGTGATATAAGGTGGAAATAAAAAATATAGTAATACTTGGTTTTGGGGATATGGGAAAAGGTATTGCCCAAGTATGTTTAATGGCAGGTTATGATATTACTGTGGTAGATGTGAGCGATGAAATTATTCAGAAGGGACTAGAGTACAATAAGACTGGTTTTGAGAGATTAGAACAGAAAGGCAAATTACCTAAAGGTGTGACGGCGGCAGCAATGATGGAAAAATTAAAAGTGGATAAAAACTTAAACAATGCTGTGAAAAATGCGGATCTAGTTATAGAAGCGGTTTCAGAGAAACCTGATCTTAAACAGCAATTATGTAAAAAAGTAATTGAAAATTCACCTGATCATTGCATATTTGCGTCGAACACATCTACTATTAGCATAACAGAAATTGCGCAAAGATGTAATAAACCTGAGAATGTAATTGGAATGCATTTCTTTAATCCTGCCCCCTTAATGCGCTTGATAGAAGTGATAAAAGGAGATAAAACCTTAGAAGAGACGATGGATATTGGAGTGAAAGTTGCTAAGACTTTACCTTGTCTTAGAGGAGAGAGATATGTGGCACGAGTTTTAAAAGATCGCCCTGGATTCATTGTAAATAGGGTAATAGCGCCGAATGCTTTATATAATAATTATATTTTGGATTTAGCATATGAGAAGAAAATACCTTGGGAACAGATTGATGCGGATTTATCAAATCCAAATGCACCTATGTCCTCATTGACCTTAGCCGATTTTACTGGTAGAGATATAGCATATAACGCCAGTTTATATTATGCGGAAAAAATATCCCCTGATTTCAAACCTGGCAAAGTCTTAACTATGCATTATAATAACGGTACTCTGGGAAAAAAAACCGGAAAAGGATTTTATGATTGGTCCAACGGGAGACCTCAGCCTGATTTATCCAAAAAAGCTGGATTAGTTGATCGTCAAGTTTTTGCCGCGATTAGTGCTAATGAAGGTTGTAGAGTTTTGGAGGAAGGTGTCGTAAAAAGTTGGAAGGTTATAGATGAAGCCATTATGGCAGGTATGAACTTTCCTGGTCCAATGCAATATGCAACAACTAATTATAAGGAGCTTAGTAAGATATTAGAGGAATATTCTGAGAAATTAGGCAAGGATTATATAAAACCATGTGAATTATTAAAATCAGGAAAATTTGTCGAAATGCAATAATAAATTTTTTTATTCATTTAATTATTAAAAATTAAAAAAGAGTTATGATATGGTGTTAAGATGAAGTTTGTTAAATTGTTCGAACCATTTAAGATAAAGGATCTTGAAATACGCAATCGAATAGTAATGCCTGCTATGGCGTTAAATTTCTCTCGAGATGGTGAAATTAATGATACAACAATTAATTTTTATTTTGAACGCGCTAAAGGAGGGGTTGGCTTAATTATAATAGGAGGAGCGGGAGTTGAACCAAGGGGTGGAGGCCCAACTATGTTTGCAATTTATGATGATAAATTCATACCGGGGTATACTAGGTTTACTGAGAATATGCATAGCCAAGGTGCGAAAACTTTCGTGCAACTATACCATGCGGGGGCGTACTCTGGTATGCCAGATATGGTCTCTTCTTCGGCCGTTAAATCTAATCTTACACGAAGGGTTCCTAAAGAATTAACTATAGATGAAATTAAGGTTGTGCAAGAAAATCATGCTCTAGCAGCAGAAAGAGCCTTAAAAGCAGGTTTTGACGGAGTGGAATTATTAGGAAGTGCAGGATATCTTATCAATCAATTTTTAAGCCCCATTACCAATAAAAGAACGGATGAATATGGAGGTTCTTTGGAAAACAGATTAAGATACCCCTTGGAATTAATCCAATTGGTTAAAGAGAGAGTAGGACAAAAAATGATTGTAGGAATGAGAATTGCCGGTGATGATTTCGTCCCTGGATCGAATACATATAAAGAAAGCGCTGTTTTTGCAAGGCATTATGCTAATGCTGGAATTGATTATATTAATGTAACTGGGGGTTGGCATGAAACTAGAATTCCTCAAATTCCTATGATGGTTCCACAAGGAGCCTATGCTTATTTGGCTGAGAATATAAAAAATGCAGTCAATCTACCTGTATTCTCTAGTAACCGTATCAATAGTCCTTTAGTAGCAGAACAGATCCTTAGGGATCAAATGGCAGATGCTGTTTGTATGGGAAGAGCTCTCATAGCAGACGCTTATTTGCCCCTAAAAGCAAAACAGAGTAAACTCTGGGATATTCGGAAATGTGTAGGATGTAATCAAGGTTGTTTTGATCATATTTTTACCGGAAAATCCGTTGAATGTATGAGGAATTATATGGTCTCACGAGAGGGCAAAATTGATCTTGATAATAAGACAAAACATCCAATCCAAGTCTTAATAATAGGTGCCGGTCCTGGTGGATTAGAAGCAGCAAGAATAGCAAAAGTATTGGGCCATAATGTTACAATACTCGAAAAAAGACTTAACCTTGGTGGTCAAACTAATCTTTCGTGGGTTCCTCCTGGACGCCATGATATTCATGAAATAATGGATTATTATTCCGCACAAATTGAACATCTAGGAATTGAATTGCATTTAGGAGTGGAAGCAGATTTAGATCGCATCAATAAATATCAACCTGATGCTGTTATTTTCGCTACAGGTGTTAAGTATAACATTCCACACATACCTGGAATAGATGGTAGTTTAGGGAGTGAAGTCTATTTAGCTGAAAAAATACTTGAGGGAGAATGTCCTATCGGAAAAAATGTTGTCGTGGTTGGTGGCTCAGCGACAGGAATAGAAACTGCTATTTGGGCGGCAGAACAAGGAGCACTTAATTCTGAAGTTGCGAAATTCATAGCATTTTATGATTTATTGCCTAAAGAAGAATTATTTAACCGATGGTTGCGAGGTAATCGTAAGGTTACTATCATTGATATGCTTCCTAAACTCGGTATGAGCATTGGAAGAACAACTCGAGGTTTTTTAATAGGTCAACTCATGAAATTAGGAATAAATAGCGTCTTAAATGTTCAAATTAAAAAATTCGAAGGGAAAACTTTAATATATGAACACGAGAATGAAACAAAAACACTTCAAAATATTGACACATTTATTTTAGCTACAGGCGTTGAACCGAATGATGATCTATTCAATAAAGTAAAAGAAACTAATCCCTCCTATAAAACATTTAAAGTAGGGGACTGTAAAAGACCACGAACCATGATGGAAGCAATACATGAGGGATTTAGAACCGCGTACAATCTCGATAAATAGAATATTTTTTCTTTCTTTCTTATTTTCTTTGAAACTTTTTATTTTAAAAATCAAATTGAAAAAAAAGGTATTAATAATATTTTTAATACTTCTTTTGTGCTTTTTTTACTCACCAGTGAACTTGGGTTCCCTTTTCTGCAGAAATGCTGTGACCCCCTCAATTACATCTTTAGATTGGGAATTAATTCCATAACCTAAATGTTCGAATTGAAGTCCTATGTTTAATGGTACTTGAGATCCATAGTCAATGGCTTTCTTTATTACAAAAAGACTTTTAGTTGCTGCATTGCCTATCCAAGACGCTTTTTGATGCACAAAATCTTCAAAATCTTCATCCTTAACAAGAAATGATATAATTCCCCATTTGTACATTTCTTCAGCATTATAATGTTCACCAAAATAGATCATTGTTTTTGTTCTAATCTTACCAAGATTTCTGATTAATCTTTGAGTTCCTCCATTAAATGGCGCAATACCTCTTTTTACTTCAGGGAAGCCAAACGTTGATCGTTTTGATGCTATTACAATATCGCAAACTAATACTAATTCAAACCCGCCCCCTAAGGCGTAGCCATCCACAGCTGCAATTAATGGTTTGGGAAAACTCTCTATAATATCATAATATTTATGTCTTATATACATCCCATAACACTGATCCATTAAGTTTTTTGGATCTATGGCGGGATAACCCCGGGTAGATAAGTCTGCACCTGCCGAAAACGCTGGCTTCTTTGTATAATCTTTCGTCCCTCTTAGAACAACGCATCTCACAGACTTATCTAAAGCCATTTTTTCAAGTACTTCAGCAATCTCTCTTAAAGTGATTGTGTGTAAAGCATTTAATTTCTCGGGTCTATTTATTGAAATGATTGCATAATTATTTTCTTTATTTCGTTCAACTTTTATATGTTCAAATTGCTTTTCAGACATAATTTCTCGCATTTTTAAAATATTTTTCCTAGTCATATATTATTAATAATATTCAATAACATTTTTTAATAAATATACAATATCTATTTGTAGGAATTTGATATTAAATTTTTATATATTATAATTCATATTTAGTTATCTTGTGAAAATAATGGCTAATCAAGACAAAAGTAATAATAAAATAAGAAAATCAAGAAGTAGGTCCCCTGAAAAGAAAGCTCAACAATTTGAGCGAATCCTAGAATCAGGTAAAAAACTTTTTTCAGAAAAAGGACGAGAGGGGTTTAGTTTACGTGGATTAGCAAAAAATCTTGACATGAACCAAAATAATCTCTATAATTATGTTGAAAGTAAGAGAGAATTATGGATAGCGATACGCAAAAAGTTTTTTGAGCAATATAGGGATGAAAATAGGACTATTATTAAAAATCACGAGGGATCCACCGTTGATTTATTATTAAATATATTTGGGCATTTTTTCAAATTTGCTGAAGAAGATTTTACTGCATTTACTATGATGCACATTATTCCTTCACCACCTTCAGATAAGATAGGCCCTTTTGAGAAGCAATATAAACCATTTAACTTTCTTAATGGAACAACTAAAGTTATTCAAAAAGCCATAAATGAGGGCGAGATTAAAGAAAATAATGCGGCTATACTCTCTTTCTTCATATATAGTTTAATCTTGGGAGCTACTATGATCGAAAGAACTATGCGAAATTTTGAGGAAAATACTGATTATAAAAGTACAGAGGCTGATGAAATGTTTCAGTTTGGTGGTCAAGCGTTCACTAGCAAGGAATTTCGTAAATATGTATTACGTAAAATCCAATTAGGATTAACAGATCCCAATCTTATCGTTGATGAATCCGATTATAAATATTAATCAAACTCAACTAATTTTTTTAAATCTCAAGGATATAAGAATAGTTATAAATAGACATTTATCATTTAATTTATTTATTAATTACTTATTAATAAATGATTAATTATTGGTGAAGAAGAAGATTGATAGAAAAGGAATTTGAGACTGTTTTATACGAAAGTTTGAAGAATATAGGTTATATTACTCTTAATAGACCAGAAAAGCATAATGCCTTGAGTTCTCAATTACTGGATGATATAGATGCTGTTTTTGATTATGCTGAAGCAGATGATAATGCGAAAGTAATAGTGTTAAAAGGAGCGGGGAAAAGTTTTTGTTCTGGTTTTGATCTTAACCAATCTTATTATATTACACCACCAGAAGGTGGTTGGAAATATAAAAATTCCTATAATATTTTAAACAATAAAATATTTGCAAAATATCCAAGGATTTTAAATTTTCCTAAACCAACTATCGCTCAAGTTCATGGTTATTGTACTGATGCGGGCTGTTATTTACAACTCTTGTGTGATATTACACTAGCTGCGGATGATGCAGTCTTAGGTCATCCTGCTCAATTATGGGGGGGAGCACAGAGCTTACCATTATGGCAATTCTACTTAGGAATTAAAAAAGCACGATATCTTCTTATGAGTGGAAGAAGAATTTCTGGAAAGGAAGCTGCGGAAATGGGATTAGTGAGTATTAGCGTGCCTAGAGAAGAATTGGAAGCGGAAGTCAACAAGCTAGCTGCTGAGATTGCCAAGATACCACATGAAGGTGCTTTACACAATAAGATCGCTCTTAATACTGATCTTAAGATCAGAGGTATTGATGCTTTATTTGAGTACTACGGTCAAATGAATCGATACGGAAGATTATTTCGTAAAAAATAATTAACTATATTATAAAATATTCGAATACTAATTAAAAAAATTGAAATGATACATATGAAATTTATTGATTTGTCGATTCCAATAGTCAATCCAGAAGAAGCGATTTTTGATCCACCAATATCAGGCCCCCATATAGAATATAGGGATCATAATATAGGAGCTAACGAGATGGGTTATTATTTTGCTAGAATGAAAATGTTTATCTGTCCAGATGAACATTTACCTGATGGAAAAGGCTGGGCAACAGAGACGGTAACTATAGGAACCCATGGTGGAACTCATATGGATGCTCCTTGGCATTTTGCCCCAATCCAAGATAAAGAAATAGGGCAGAGAAAAGCAATGACCATTGATGACTTTCCTTTAGAATGGGGAACTGGTCCGTTGGTAGTGATAGATTGCACGGATTATGAGGAAGGTTATGTATTAACCCCTCATGATATAGACAACAAATTGAAAGATATAGATTATAAGTTAAAGGAAGGAGATATCTTATGTGTTCATACAAATGCCCCTAAATATGCTGGCTCTAAGGAATACCTACTACATGGAGTAGGTGTAGGTAAAGAAGCAACATTGCACATCATAAGACAAGGAGTTCATGTTGTAGGGATTGACGCGTGGTCATGGGATGCACCTTTTTTTTTAACCGCCGAGAAGTGGAAAGAGAAACCAGATCCCTCGATTATATGGGAGGGGCATTATGCAGGACGAGAATTAGGATATTTCCAAATAGAAAAAATGATTAACTTAGATAAAGTCCCTCCAGTTGGAGCAATCATTTATTGTTTTCCCATAAAAATTGCGAGAGCAAGTGCTGGCTGGGTGCGAGCTGTAGCATCAATCCCGGAATAAATACAAAAAAAGTAGTTAATACTATCAATGATTTTTGTTTTTTTGTTTATATTTCACTAATCATGTTATAAGAATTATTCATGAATCTGCCATATGTATGTTTATCCAGTTAATAAATAAGCTTAAAAACTGCAAATTGCTATGTATATGTTAAGAATATACTTTAAATAACAATATTTTCGTCGATGTTATATAAAAAAGAACGACCCGCGATTTTAATGCTCAATGATGGTCGTTATTTCGAAGGGATAGGATTCGGTGCTACTAAAAAAGTCCATGGCGAAATTGTCTTCACAACTATTACTGGTGCAGGTTATAATGAGACTCTTACTGATCCTAGTTATAAAGAGCAAATCGTGGTGATGACTCATCCTTTAATAGGGAACTATGGTGTACCCGCATGGGAAAAAGATGTTGTAGGTATTTGGAAATATTTTGAATCTGATTCTATTAAGTTAAATGGGTTAATAGTAAATGAATGTTGCAAAAATCCTAGTCATTATGAAAGTGTTAGAACTCTAAATGAATTTCTATTAGAAGAAGACGTACCTGGAATTGAATGGATAGATACTCGTGCAATAACTAAGATTTTACGTGAAGAAGGAGTGAAATTAGGATTACTAGAGGTATATAATCGTGGGGAAGAACCAGATTTAGAAAAATTAAAAGAAGAAGTAAGAGAAATTGGAGATCCTAATTTAAGAAATTTAGTTAGTGAAGTCTCTACCCAAGAGGTAGTACATTATAGGCCATTACAAATTAAAGGAAGGATTGTGGTTTTGGATCTTGGAGTTAAATTAAACATCTTGCGAAATTTTGTAGCAAGAGGGCTTGAAGTAATTTTAGTACCTCATAATTATAGTTATGAACAAATTATGGCTTTAGATCCAAACGGAGTTTTCATTTCGAACGGTCCAGGCGATCCCGCAATAAATGTGAGTGCAATTGAGGTTACTCGCCAATTAATCGAAAATAACATTCCAACAATGGGAATATGTTTAGGTAATCAAATAATAGCGATCGCTGCAGGAGGGACCTCATATAAACTTAAATATGGACACCGAGGAGGAAATAAAACCGTTATCAATCCAAATGATAACAAATGCTATATTACTTCGCAGAACCATGGATTTTGCGTTAAAGATTTTGAAAAAGGGGGATTTGTTGAGTTTCTTAAAAATATCGACGATGATTCTAACGAAGGATTAATCCATAAATCTAAACCGATTTTTGCGGTTCAATTCCATCCTGAAGCTTCACCTGGACCATTAGATTCGCTATATTTATTTGATATCTTTTTGAAGTATATGGGGTTAGATTAAGATGCCATTAGATACAACTATTAAAAAGGCTTTAATATTAGGTTCTGGTGGTATTCGTATTGGTCAAGCAGGAGAATTTGACTATTCGGGAAGCCAAGTGTTAAAGGCATTAAAGGAAGAAGGAATACAAACGATATTGATTAACCCCAATATAGCAACCATTCAAACGGATCCTGTACTCTCGGATGAGGTCTATTTATTGCCAATAAATGTGAAATATGTTGAAGAAATAATTAAAAAAGAACGTCCGGATGGAATTTTACTGGCATTTGGAGGGCAAACCGCCTTAAATGTAGGCGTTGAATTAGAACAGAAAGGAATCCTAAAAAAATACAATATTCGAGTCCTTGGAACGCCAATTGAAGCAATAGAGGTAACTGAAGATCGAGATTTATTTGTTCAAGCCATGAATAAAGCAAATGCGAAAGTGTGTAAAAGTAAAGCCGTCACTTCATTTAAAGAAGCAATGAAAGCTGTTGAAGAGATTAATTTTCCTCTTATGATTCGAGTAGCTTACACGTTAGGAGGTAGGGGTTCTGGTATTGTGGATAATCTTAAGGATTTTGAACGGATGGCAAAAAAAGGCTTAGCTCAATCCAGAATCAATCAGATTTTAATTGAGGAGTCAGTTTGGGGTTGGAAAGAAATTGAATATGAAGTGGTTCGAGATGCTGCGGATAATTGTTTTATTAATTGTAATATGGAGAACATGGACCCAGTTGGGATTCATACTGGCGAAAGTATTGTTATAGCCCCTTCTCAAACTTTGACCAACGATGAGTATCACATGCTTCGATCAGCTTCAATTCGAATAATTCGAGGTCTAGGCATCATTGGGGAATGCAATATTCAATATGCTCTCCATCCATATTCAAAAGAATTCAGAGTAATAGAGGTAAATGCTCGCCTTTCTAGATCTTCAGCATTAGCTTCAAAGGCGACTGGATATCCTCTTGCTTATATTGCAGCAAAATTAGCAATAGGATACACCCTCCCTGAGTTGAAAAATAAAATTACAAGGATCACAACCGCATGTTTTGAGCCTGCTTTAGATTATTTGGTTTTAAAAATTCCACGTTGGGATCTCACTAAGTTTCAGAAAGTTGATCGTAAAATTGGGTCCCAAATGAAGAGTGTTGGAGAAGTGATGGCAATAGGCAGAACCTTTGAAGAAACACTTCAAAAAGCAATCCGAATGTTAGATATAGGCATGAAAGGATTCGTTGTTAATGATTTAGAACCAATTAGCGATCTAAATGAATTAAAATATACACTTCGTCATCCTACTGATCTGAGATTATTTAGAATTGCCGAAGCATTAAAGAGGAACATTTCAATTGAGGAAATTTTTCGCCTAACGCGAATTGACCGATGGTTTCTCTATAAATTGAAGCACATTATCGATTTAGAGCGTCAATTGCAGGATATTGAATTATTAGAAACAAGTAGTGAGGAAAAGAAATATTGGTTAGAACGAGCAAAACGATTTGGCTTTTCTGATGGTCAAATTGCTAAATTGATGAAAGTTGATACCATCTTTATAAGACAAATGCGGAGAAGGCTTAATATTCAACCCTTTGTCAAGAGGATTGATACATTAGCAGCAGAATGGCCTGCAAAAACTAATTACTTATATCTAACCTACTCTGCTTCTCAACATGATATCGATTATGAGAAAGAGTACTCCTTAAATCTCAAAAAAGTGATTGTCTTAGGATCCGGGACTTATAGAATTGGAGCCTCTGTAGAATTTGATTGGAGTTCTGTTAACTGTTTATGGGGATTAAAGGATTGTGGGGTAGATCAAGCGATAATGATAAATTATAATCCCGAAACAGTTTCAACAGACTATGATATCTCGGATAAGCTCTATTTTGAGGAACTATCGGGTGAAAGAGTACTGGATATATGCGAGTTAGAGCGAGCTTATGGTGTTGTGGTTTCTGCGGGAGGGCAAATCGCGCAAAATTTAGCTTCTAAATTCGCTAAATATTCAGATTTTTTCCGAAAGACCGCAATTAATATCTTAGGAACCCATGGAAATAGAATAGACATGGCTGAAGATCGAGCAAAATTCAGTGCCTTGTTAGATCAGCTTAATATTCAACAACCACAATGGAAAATGTTGACAACTGTGCAGGACGCTTTGAATTTTGCGAAAGAAGTAGAATATCCTGTTTTGGTAAGACCTTCCTATGTTTTAAGTGGAGCTGCGATGAGAGTATCCTACGATAAAGACACTCTAATTAAGACTTTAGATTTAGCTGCGACCATCTCAAAAGAATATCCCGTAGTCATCACTAAATTTTTTACAGATGCGCGAGAAGTTGAATGTGATGGTGTTGCCGATGGAGAAAACGTATTAATAGGAGCAATCGTGGAGCATATAGAAAATGCGGGAATTCATTCCGGAGATGCTACTATGGCGATTCCTCCTCAATCTATCACCAAGGATACAATTTCAACAATAGAGCAATATACGAAAAAGATTGCTTTAGCACTCAAGATAATTGGCCCATTCAATATCCAATATCTGGTGAAAAATGGAGGTGTTTATGTAATTGAGTGTAATTTAAGATCAAGTCGAAGTATGCCTTATGTTTCAAAAGCGCGGGGAATAAATCTCATGAAACTCGCAGCAGAGGTGATTATGGGTAATAAAATTCCTAATAATATTATAGATCTACCCTATGGAAATTATGTTGCAATCAAGGCTCCAATGTTTTCATTTATGCGATTAGATAAAGCAGATTACCTTTTAGGGGTTGAAATGAGTTCGACTGGAGAAGTTGGTTGTATCGGAGAAGATTTTCCGGATGCTTTAATGAAAGCATTGGAATCTACGGAGATGCATCTTCCTATTGAAGGAGGAAATATTTTAATCTCAGTAGGAGGGGAAAAATTGAAAGAAGAAGTGCTTCCACTGGCTAAAAAGTTGAAGGCTTTAGGATTTGCGATATTTGCCACTGAAGATACAAAAAAAAATCTAATTAAAAATGGAATTGATGCTGTAAAACTCTATAAAGTACATGAATTCGGACGTGAGCCAAATATCATTCAATGTCTTCAAGAAGGATATATTGATATGGTGATTAATATTCCCTTACCAACTACTGCTGAAGAGAAGTTTAAAATAATTATGCAGGACGAATACCAAATTCGGCGAACTGCTGTTGATTACAATATTCCTGTTATTACAAATTTACAACTTGCAAAGGCAATTATTGATGCGATAGAATATATTCGCCATAAAAATCCTTCAATTAAATCATTGAATCAATATCATAGAAGCCTAAAAAAAATATATTGGTAAGCTATAATTTTAAAGCTTCAATAAAAGAAAAAAAAGAAATGTTGGTTTATTTGCGTTGAATTTTCGTGAAAATCCACGGGACTAAGGTTACTAATAAGAATGAAAGTACCAAATATTGTAGGAAATCCATAATTGGAGACTCGGGAAATAATAAACTGAATGCAAAATATAACACCAAAGTTATTATCAGACCAATCCCTAGATTAATTATTCTCTGAGATGTGGTTAAATCTCCAGGTTCATATTTTATTTTTTCAGTTTCAAGGAGATATCCTAATGAAAGACCCATTAAGCCACCAGATATCAATCCATAATTTTCTGTTGAATCAGGAAAGATTAGCATCACTAGAATGAATAAGATTATTGGTATAGCAACTGATAGTATAGTTTTAATTAAAATAGATAAACCTCTAAGCTTTTCGGATACCTTTGGCTCAAGAACTATAAATATGATTAGCCACATAAATCCAATGGTTAATCCGCCCCAAACGTCTTGTAAATCATGTACTCCTATAACTAATCGTGATCCTGCTAAAAGATATAATAGAATTGAAAATATCCAAAATAATACTTTATTTTCCTTGCGATATGCCTCATATGCCATATAACCCCAACCCGCAACACCATTTTGCGCATGACCTGAGGGAAAACCATATCCACTTTCGTTAGCTTTAATATTCGTTGGAGGACGTGGATCTTGAAAGAAGTCTTTCAAAAAACTAGCAATATAATAAGAGCTAAGGATACCTATAGCTAAATTTTTTGCAAAACGTTTATCATATATGTACCAACTACTCACGATAATCAAGAGAAATATTAAAACTAATATTTTAGTAGTAATAACCGAAAAAATCGCATAAGTGATCTCGTTGTCGAAAAAGAGATAATTAAAAAATAAGTTGAAACCAGTTAAGTAGAGAATTAATCCAATTATAAACGTAACCGCTGTAATAGCTAGTAAGTATAAAATCAATTTACTATTAAATTCGTTATTCATCATTTTCACATTTATTTATAATTTTTAGCAACATTTTTAGTTGCTTATTCAATTTTTAATTAAATTCTATATATAACTTTCCTCATTTTGTGCTGGTAAAAAGATTTTAATTACTGGTATTTTCAATAACAAATAAATTGATTTGATTAATAGAAAGTTTGAAAAAGTTTAAAACACTTATATTTAAAATCGCTTCAAAATGAGTTAGTTGGTGGGTCTTAATTTATTACCGTGGATATATCTTAATACGTTTGAAAATTATTGATACCCAGTGGAAAATCGTTGAAAAAGTAAACGAATTTCAATCAGTCCACTCTCATGAGGATTGGAAAATAACATATATTAGTCCACTTCATGGGGCTTGGGATATGATTGTAGAATGTGTATTCAATGAATTAGAAAATTTGAATTTTATTCTTAACTTTTGTCGAACTGATAATGAGTTAATAAAGTGGATTGAAGCCACGACTACATTTATCAGCCTTAAAAAGAATTTCATTTTATGAATGAAATTTTCAGGTAATTTTAATATATTTTGAGATTAACAAATTAAATCTAAATATATATTTCACAAAAATCTTATAAATTAACTATATATATAATCAAATTTGAAATATAAGAAAAATACATCTATATAGATCTTAATAAATAATTTAAGGTGAGAATACTCTTGGAATTAAGTGAAAAAGAGTTGAACAAAATGAGTATTGATGAATTAACTCGGTTATTTATGGATAATATTAATGAACAGAATTTACAATTGATTAAAGGAATCGAATGTCTTGTTGAGGAGGATTTTGATACTTTTAAGAAAAGCTTGAATTATGTCATTAAAACTACTACTGAAGTTCAAATAAAAAAAACCTTTGAGAACAAGATTTTTAAATCTAAACTGATGTTTTCAAAAGCCGATAGATTGAAAGTCTTTGGAAAAATAAATGATATAAAAAATATTGGAGAATTCATGGCAAACAGATTACTACTTTACCGAGCAATTTTTCCAGATGAAGAATTTAAACTTCACGTTTTGAGTATATTAAAATCCTTACGAATGATCTCTCTTTCCTTATCTGAGTCAGTTAAATTAATCGGTTCAGACTTAAGAAAATCTTATGACATTTGCGAGGATGTAAAAGAAGAACGGCGAAAAATGCGAAGAGAAGAGTGGAAATTATTAAATCGTTTATACAATTATGATATGGATTATTTATCAAGAACCTTTTTGTATCTTAAAGAAATGATTGAAGATATTATGATGCTTGCTGATCATATAAAAAGCTTCTCAGAGTATATCCAATTTTTAGCAACAAAATATTTAATATTCGACTAAACTCAAAAGTATGAAGCTCGATGGCGGATATAACTTCTATTTTAGTTGCGGTTTTGGTTATAATGGCCATCTCCCTTGCATTTTCAATTGGGGCGAATGATGAGACCTTATCCGTTTTAGTTGGAGCGGGAGTGTTGAAGTTTAAAATTGCTTTAATAATTGGAGGTATAGCGATTGGTTTAGGGATGATTTTTTTCAGTGGTGGCTTTGTTGCGAAAACTGTAGGTGCCGATATCTTAGGTGAAGGCATTCAATATACTACTTTTATGTTATTAACAGTGTTAATAAGCAGTATTATATGGTTGGTCGTTGGAAGTTTTGCGGGTATCCCTTTAAGTAGCACTCATTCACTAATTGGAAGTGTGGTTGGAGTAGTTATAGTGTATGCGATTTTTCAAGGCGGTATAAATCTTGAGATAGCTTTTAATTGGGAAAAATTAAGCAATGTTATTCTCAGTTGGTTTATTTCGCCGTTATCTGGATTGGTTATTACCTTTATTTTTTTTAAGTTAATTGTTAAACTATATTTATATCGCTTAAAAGGATTAAATCAAATTGAAAAATCTGAAAAATATTTTAAATGGATTTTATTTATTGTGGTTATATTCGCAGAGATTTGGGTCGGAGCAAATTCAGGAGAGGCACTAGGAATCCTCTATGGATTATTAGCTAATAGCTCTCTTAACATTCAGCAATATTTCTTTTTTTCTATTATATGTGGAGTTGCTGCATTTTTAGGAATATATATTGCTGCTCGATATGTCATAAAAAATCTTGCATCACAAATGATAACTTCACGGCCAAGCGAAGGGATAATTTTACAATTAAGTTCATCAGTAATTTTAATGATTGCGACATTATTCGGATTACCAATTTCTCACAGCCATGTTGTAGTTTTTTGCATAATAGGACTTAATCTCGCTCAAAAAAAGGATATTGATTATAAATCGCTAATTAAAATGGCTATCTATTGGATACTAACTTTTCCTATCGCAGCAATAATATCGGCATTATTCTATTATGGATT
>SDNW01000013.1 GCA_004524725.1 Promethearchaeota archaeon | reverse complement strand
GTGATAATAATGGAAGTTGGGAAAGCAATAAGAAGGAATATTAAAATATATTTTAGAACTTTTGGTATCTTCTCTAAACGTCGTCCCGAATATTTTTTCATAAGTGCTGATAACGAGAGGGACGAATTCTTCAAACCATAAACTAAAAAGATTAATAAACTAATTGCGATTGCTGAAAGAGAATAGTAGTCAAGAACGATAAAGAGAAACCATAAGATCCCTATTAAAGGGATTAAAATCTTAAAGAGATTTCCAAAAATAATTAAGATCCTATGATTAATAGTGTTTCCAATGTTGATAAGATAAGCAGCGAACATCAATAAGGAATAAAAGGAGATAAAAATCGTTATGGGAAAATAAATCATCCCAAATAGCACTAATATAATTTGTTTTATTCCGAAGTAGATAATTTCTTTATTAGTAAATAACTCTTCTCCATCAGTAGATCTCTTACTATATTTCCCATAGTACAGAACGTATCCAAGGATATACAAACCTCTAAAAATTACAAGGATTATTAAGTTACTAAGCATCATTTCGATGTCTAAAAATCCGAAAGTTCCTAAAAAGTAAAATATTGCAGTTATCCAATTTATCATAAATAATATTTGGTCTTTACTTATTTATTAAATTTACAATTGAGACTAAAAAAGTAAAAATTAGAAGAGAAAAAAGAAAAATAATTTTTTAATTTAGTTAGATAACAATATTATATTGGAACGGGAAGTGTTATATAGGAGGGATAATCTGGACCCACTAAAATTGAGTTATTAGCAATAAATTTTTGTAAATATTGATAAGAATAGGCTTTCGGAGTTTCTCCAGTATTTGGATTCACACCAAAACGAGGATAATTTGAACTTGAAATAGCAATCCTCATTTTATGTCCCACATTGAATTGATACGCTGTTGCCCACATATCAATATCTAATTCCACATAAGGTGAATCATCTAAAGGATCAGCGGTAGCATTGAATCCATCTCTTCGCATGGCATTGATGATACCATCACTTATAAGTATGGAGCGTCCATCTGGATAGACATCGCTTATCTTTACAGTAAAATCTGTATTAGTACAATTTGACTTTACATAAAGATGGGCCCACATGTTCCCTATAACATCATATGGCTGAGTAAAAGTGGGAGTATCAAAGACTAGGACATCATCTCTAGTTTCTATAGAACTTTGATCATATGGTCCAGATGAAATTACTAAATTCGTGCCACCTAAAGTAGGGACAGGATTTCGTGGATCGAATTGGTAGGTAAAATTTAAGCTCTGAAGCCCTGGTCCGGTTCTATTCAATTGATTATTCGCCATTAAATACCAAGTGTCGTTTGTATGTGGTATTGGCCAATCTTTTGCATAGCGATAATCATTAGCATCCACAGAAGCATTATCTACATCGCCCATCATATAATAAGCTACTCGGTTACCTTCCCAATCAAATGGGTTATCTAATAGAGCGTAGTCGAAAAGTTTTTGCTCCCATTCCAAATAAAGTTCATATCCACTGACAGATTTCGTTGGAAATACTAATTCACCTTGTTTTCCCTCGCCTGGAAAACCATGGGTAAAAGGTCCCATAATTAATAATTGTCTCCCTTTAGCGGACGGTAACCCTAAGTCATCATAACCCATATAGCCATCTAATGTGCCCTTTTGAAATGGATCATACCAACCACCGATATGTATCCCTGCAGCGCTTACATTCTTAAATGTTGGACCGATATCCATGGAAAGGGAAGTGGAATTATAAAAAATGTCTTTCATAGGATGAGCAATTAATTGATCAAGTTGATATTCATAATTATCGGGGGAGGTCATCATGACCCATTGCGTTGCAATGCTTTCTTTAAATGCCCCACCTTGGTAAATTGAGGTTTCATATAAATCTGGTGTGGCTATCATGAGTGATTGGGCTAATAATCCTGTTGGGTTCATACCCGCATAATAATATTCATTAATACCAAGTGCTGATGCTCCAGCAGAAGCGATTTTTCCATTTGACCATGATTGTTCCAAGATCCAATTAATGGTATCGACACCATCTTTATAAGCATCAATAAATAGCAGATAATCATCACCTACTTTTGAATCAAAAGTACCTCTACAATCTTGAACGACAAGATGATAATTCTGGGTTGAGTAGAGCATAGCATATAATCCTCCCATACCAGATTTTCCATAGGGAGTACGTACCAGAATTACAGGCCGAGGCGCTCCGAAGGAACCTGGAGCTACATATACATCTGTTGCTAATTCAACATCATCTCGCATAGGAATCATATAGGTAATTACCTCTGGTGGGGAGTATACAGCAGTTGTTATTAAGAAAGAGGTGGGAAAAGCAATCATAACAAGCAATACGATATACTGAAATATCTGTGGTAATTTTTCGATTCTACGGTTGTTATATTTATCAATTAGTTGTTTTAATGAATATTTACCAGTTTTAAATCCATACTGAATAAACACTATTAGGCTTATTCCGATGGCTGCAATAGAGTAATAATCGACATTAATAAAAGTAAACCATAAAATACTTAGTAAAGGTGTGAGGAAAGTTATTAAAAAACCTAAGGTTTTAAAGATTCTTTCTTTCGACTTGAATTGCCATTGTTTTATATAAATTCCTCCAATCATTAAAGAATAAACTGAGAGATATACCGTCAACGGAAAAAATAATATACCGAACAAAATCAAACTTAATTGTTTGATTCCAAAATAAACCATTTCTTTTTTTGAAAAAATAAATGATCCCGTTCTCTCGCCACTTTCAGCTCCTTTATAATAAGTCACTAAGTATATCAAGATATAGAATCCTCTACATAAGAGAAGAGTCATTAAATTTGTAGTGAAAATTTGCTCAATTCTTACTAAGCCAAGATCATTAGCAAAGTAAAATAAAGCAATGATAAAATCGATCATAAATAATTATTGATCAGTATTCATTAATAAACATTCACAATTATGGTAAAGCTTCCTTGCGGTTGGATGGATTTTGGAGGTTCTCTCGGTTTAATTTTTTGACTTTTTACTAGTTCTTCCGTATTAATAAAATATTTATGGTTTAAAATGTTATCTAACAAAAGATAGTTGATTTTAAATCTATATAATGTCAATTTTAAAGTACCAGATATTCGGAAGGAATACTATTGGGGTATATTTAGAGATTAACAATCTTTTTGGGTTATATCCGCCAACTTTATTAAACAGTACTTTAAATGAATTTAGAAACGTATTTACTGAGCCCCTCTTTCCTCTAACGATAAATAATTCCCCTCTTATTGGAGTATATATCACTAGCAATAAAAATGGGATTATTGTTCCCCATATTTTAAGAGATGATGAGTTAGAGAATCTAAAATCCTATATAAAAGAAGTAGATGAATCGATAAATATTGGGGTATTAGACTCAATTGACAATGCTTATGGGAATTTGATTTTATGTAATGATAATGGGGCAATTATTAGCTCTTTGTTAAAAGATTATCGCGAGAGAATTGAAGATATATTAAACGTAGAAACCGTAGTATATGAATTTGCAGATCTTAGCCTCCCTGGATCCATCTCTTTAGCAAATAACAAAGGTTGTGTTGTCCATCCACTTAGTACGGATGATGATGTCGAATATATCCGCTCTATTTTAAAAGTTAACGAAATCGATGTCTCTACTGTAAATAGAGGAATCCCTTATATAGCCTCTGGAGTTGTTGCAAATGATACAAGCGGAATATTTGGTCTAGCATGTACTGGACCCGAAATGATGCGTTTAACTGATGTTTTAGGTTTATAACGATAAAGTCCTTCCAAATGGTTTATCTTTTTAAAAAAAAAAGAAAAATTTAATATTTTTATGTAAATTATCTATTTTATTCTCATTGAGACTAAATACTTGATATCTTATGTCAGAAATAAAAATTTTTCGAATTATTGGTACCTATCGTAAACAAAATAAGAAATATTTATTTCGAAAGGAAGTTCGAGCGTTAAAAGAAGAGGACGCGTTAGAAAAAGCTGTTAGCCAAATTACATCGATAGGAATATATCGAAGACAAATTAACATCCAAGAGATCAAAGAGATCTCGCCTGAAGAATGTCAGGATTATCTCATTCGTGAGCTATCTCAATAAGTTATTAAAAATATTTTAGGTAATAAACCATGGAAAATTCCCAGAATTTTGAAAGACAATTATATCAATTTAGATATCTAAAAGAACAACGTGAAATGCTTGAAGGTCAATTAGAAATCGTTAATGCATCGCTGAGCAATTTACGGACGACTAAAAGCACGTTAGAAAATCTAAAAGCGGGAGTGAACACGGATGATGAAATTTTGGTACCTATCGGAGGTTTAGTAAATATTAGAGCATCGATTAAAGATACTGAAAAGGTATTATTGTATATCAATCAAGATACGGTTATTGAAAAGAACGTAGCAGAATCAATCGAATTTATTGATAAGTTAATGTCCCAGCACAGCGAACAAATAAAATTCTTAACCGAAAGAATTCAACTTTTAGATTTAAATTTGCAAGGGATGTCTCAAGAACTCCAAAATAGAATGGATCAAAGGAAGTCTTAATGCTTGAGAAATTAAAATCTACTTTTTCGATCTTTGTCAAAAAAACTCTTTCAGAAGAGAACTTGGACAAAACTTTAGGGGAACTAAATTTATTACTTATCAGTAATGATGTTGCAACAGAAACCGCCGATCAAATCACTTCAAAAATTAAAGAGTCTCTCAGGAATGAGCAAATTGGTTTATTATCTTCAAGAAAAAGATATTTATTTGATATCTTGAAGGGTATTATAACCGAGATTTTGACTCCTGAGAAAGATATCGATCTAATTGAAGAGATTAGAAAAAAGAATGAAAAAGGGCAACCTTATGTCATGGTTTTTCTGGGTGTGAATGGAACGGGGAAAACTACCACGATAGCAAAATTAGCATACTATTTGAAAAAACATAATATCTCCTCAGTAGCTTCTGCCTCAGATACCTTTCGAGCAGCTGCAATAGAACAACTTACATATCACATGAACAATGTGGGTATAAGAGTTATAAAGCATGAATATAAATCAGATCCTGCGAGTGTAGCTTATGATGCAATAAATCATGCCTCTGCCAAAAAGATTGATGTTGTTTTAGTAGATACAGCAGGTAGACAAGTAAGCAATAAAAATTTAATGATAGAAATGCAAAAAATTGTGAGGGTTGCGGATCCCGATTTAGTCGTATTTGTAGGTGACAGTCTTGCAGGAAATGATGCTTTAAACCAAGCAAAAGAGTTTAATCGCAATGTTGGAATAGACGCAAATATTTTAACTAAATTAGATGCGGATACCAAAGGAGGATCAGCATTATCTATTTCTTGTGAAACAAGAAAGCCTATCATTTTTGTGGGAACTGGGCAAAAATATGACGATCTTAAACCTTTTGATCGAGATTTTTTCATTTCAAGCATTTTAGGTACAAATGAAGGCTAAACAATTGAACAGTTAAATTTTTTAAACATATAGATTTAATTTATTTGTGTCAAACTCCTATCCTAAATACGATAAATATTCATCATACGATAAAAAGAAAAAATTATCCTTGTATGAGAGAATAGGATTATTTTTTCAAAATACTAAGAGAATTATCAAAATAGCGAATAAACCGTCTAGAAAGGATTATTTTACTATCTTCAAGATTTGTATCATAGGATTAGTTCTTTTAGGTGCAATCTCCTATGTTATCCAGCTTATATTTACCATAGTGAATAATGCTCTTAATATTGGATATGCATAAGAACTTATCCCTACGTATTGTATCAAAAACTTTTTAATTTCCTTTTTATAGAATTATTGTATGAAAATCACATTAAGCTATCAAGGAAATCAACAATTCAAAGCTAATGTAAGACATTTTAAAGAAGTAATTATTGATGAACCCAAATCATTTCATGGAGATGACCAAGGACCAAGTCCGATAGAATATTTTTTAATAGGAACAGGTAGTTGTATTGCCTCATCGCTTATTTTTTGTCTTAATAAAAATAAGGTTAAATTTTCTGATTATAAAGTAATGGTAGAAGGGAAGTTGAAACACAAAGGACCAAAAATGCTTTTAAAATTAGTCCACATTTTAGTAAAAGTAGAGCTTCATGTTGAAGACGAAAAATCGAAAGCCGCCTTTGAATACTGTAAGTCTATCTTTCAATCTCACTGTCCGTTATCTGATTCGTTAATAAATGGTATACCTATTGAATTAGAGATTAATGAATAAAATAAAAAAAAAAGGAAGAAAATTTTTTAGGTTAAATTAAAAGGAATAGACAAATATCTGATCTGGGATTCTTAAATCTTCTTCTTTATTTTTACAAGCAATAAATTTGATTTTCATACCTAATGCGAGGGAGAGAAGTCTGCTAGTCAAAATGCCATAAATTATGAGGTATTGGGTGTTCTTAAATTTAGAGAGATTATCATATAATTCTCCAACTGGAAGATTAAATTGTATTTCAGAATTTTTATTTAATCCTATACTTTGTCCTGGTTCTATCTCTCGAAGAGTTATAATAATTGGTTCTTGATTTTTAACTTTCAATTTTTTTAATGATTTTTCTAAGAAAGAATCAACTGTACTTTCAGACGTCTTTTTCTCTTCTTTATATTCCTCTTCGATATAACCTTCTGCGGGTTTTTTATTTTGTAGCGCTTTTATCAATTGTTTTCTTGTTAATTCTTCAACTTCATAACCTTCAGGCGCTCTAGCGATAAAACTAAGTTTGGTTAATTGCTGCAATTCATTTAAAATAATGGTTCCCCCTCTGTCACCATCTAAAAATGCGGTTACTGAAGACTTTTTTTCTGCTAAATCAATTACAGACTTAGGAACTTGAGTCCCTTGTACAGCAACAGTATTTTTAATTCCAATTCGTAATAAATTTAAAACATCTGCTCTTCCTTCCACGATAATTAGTTCAGGGTTAGATTCTGCATCTGGTCCCGCCGGTAATCCATCAGGCCCCCATGAAATAATTTCTCCTAATTTAATATCTGTTTCGATCCTTTCCTCAATTTCACTAGGTTCTAATGATTTTTGATCCCATTCTTTTAACAATTCAGCGGCTCGTTCTATTATCTTCTTCCGTTTTGTTTCTCTAACGTCCTTTATTCCAAGGAGTTTAATTTCCGCTTCACAAGGACCTACCCTGGTAACGGTCTCAACTGTTGCAGCAAGAAGAGCTGTTTCTTTTCGTGTAAGGCTACTTGGTATGCTAATGGAACCCTCAGAAATTCCTTCTTTGGATTCATTTTCAACCTCTATTCTTCCTATCCGTCCCGATTTTTGCAAATCTCTTAAATCGAGATCTAATAGAAGACCTTCAGTTTAGCCGATTATGCCGATGAGGCATGTGGATAACTTATAATCTCTGGCCAAAAATAGCCCCAACGATGTCGCTCTTCTCAACCACACCCTTAATTTTAAATTTTGTTTCTATTATGTACTTAGTTGTAAAATCAGTTTGATTATTAGTAATCTTGATCACTTCCAAATTCATATTTTTCAAATAATTTAATAAATTTAACAAGAATGATATTATAATTTGATTTAAGTTAATTAGGTATTATATAATTAAATTCGAATTAAATTAATCATCTTTTTAATTTTTTATATAAAAATCATCTTTTTGAGATGACTAAATTTATAAAATATTTCATTCCATTTATTTTTTAGTAATCTCTAAAGATCGTAAAAATTAAGATAATAAGATAATAATATCCTCATGAGATGTCTTTTTTTAAATCCCGCATTGATATAATCGATGATGAGTCTTTATTGGAATAATAAATTACTTAAAAAAATTTTTAGTGGTCAGAATAATACAAAACTTAAATATAAGATTACTACAGATATTGGCAGATTTTATTTCTATTTTGAAAAAGACTCCTCAATTAAGGAGAGCAAATTTTCTGGGAAATTATTATTCTTTCCGAATAAAAAAACTGATTTTAAATGATAAGTTTAATTTTTATTTGAAAACAAAGTTATAAAGATATTTTATTATTGAATAATTAGTTTATTTTATTAGAGCCTTAATTTTTAACAGTGCAATTATGATTGAGTCAATTATAGTATTCGGTGGAAAAGGTGGTGTTGGGAAATCCTCAATTAGCGCTGCAACTGCGGTAAAGTTAGCAAATGATTTACCAAACAAAAAAATCTTGTTAATCTCATTTGATATTGCTCATAATATAAGCGACATATTTTCCATAGAGGTGGGAAATAAAATAACCGCTTTAACGAGGAATTTATGGGCAATTGAGCCCGATCCTAATGTTTATGCCGAAGAATATACACGAGATCTAATTGAAAAAATGAAAAACTTAATGAAGCAAATGCCAATCGTAGGAATGATCCCTCAAATCGAGAAATTCATAGACACCACCTTTACCGCAGATAGTATTCCACTTGCCTTAAAGAATGCTATGTTTTTTCAAAAAATTTTAGATGCAGAAGATATTAATAGCCAAGACATTCAATTTGATATAATTGTGGCGGATTTTCCTCCCACTGGAAATATGGTGGCTCTGTTTGAAATACCCGAGGACCAAGTTAAGGTAGTAATGAAATATTCTTTAAATTTTTATAATTCCATTAAGGGTGCTATTCGAAACTTCTCGAAAGTTTTTAGACAGATAATTAAACCCTTCGATGACTATGAAAAACGAAAAGAACTTGGTAAAGAAATATTTAATATGATGGTAGAACTTGAACAACGGGGAGAAAGGATAACTGAACTTATCCATAGGGTTGGTTCACTTCGATTAGTATCGATTGCTGAAAAGCCAAGCTTCGAAGAAATCAAAAGAGCAAGAGATTTAACAGCTAAATATATTGAACTTGATGCAGTTCACATAAATATGCTAATTCCTAAAAAACACGCTAAAAAATGTAAATTTTGTGGACAAATTTCTTCAATACAGCAAAAATATCTTATGAAAATTAAAGAAGAATTTAAAACAATAAAGATTTGGGAATCGGATAGATTAAAAGATGAACCTATTGGGTTCGATGGTTTAATGGCTTTAGCAGAAGAAATTTATGGGAATATTGAGGTTTCGGGAATTTTGTATCCAAACCAATAAATAAATCTTAGATGAAGTTGCGGATGACAATGAACTAATAAAAAAGATTGATAAGAATCTTCTTTTTTAAATTACTAAATCTTACCATCTAGCCTAACAATAAAAGATTTAAGAAAAGTTAATGCTTTAATTGGCTCTGCTTGAGGCAGTGCATATGCTATTAGTAAGCCTCCTTTAAAAGGAATGATTATTACATACCCCATTCCCGCCTTATTTGTTCCAATCATTCCGTCAGAAGGATTACCTTGAATTATGAATTCTATATCATTTAATATCATGGCTTTCTCTCCATTTATGACCTTTAGCACAGAATTTACTTGATTTTTTAAATCGAAATTTTCAGTTTGATGAATTAATTTGCCTGAACTGGATATAACTGCAAGAGCCGCAATTTTAATATTGTGTTCTAGAGCTGAGATTCCAATATCTTCAATAATTCCTTTTATTTCATTCATACAATATATTAATTGAATCAATTCGAAATAAAGGTTAGTATTAGAAATGGAGCAGTGTTTTACGTAACTTCACATCTATGAAGTAATAATATTCAGAAATGATAGCCTATTTTTTTTTTATGATTTTTAATATAAAGCTTTTTTAAGAAAAATCCCATCCTTAATATTATGACACTGGCAAAAAAAGATGCGCCTAAAAGCTTTATTCCAACTTTTATGGTATGGATCGCTCTATGTAATGTAACAGCAATATTCTTAGCAATTTTATGGTACATTTATTTCCCTGGGACTTTTTTCTTTGACGCCATGATCTCAATGATTATTGTAATTGCGATTAATGTTCTTAGTATCATATTATTATATCCAGTACCGATCAGGGATCCAATAAAGCCTTTTTTAAAGAGTGCTATCATTTGGTTTGTCGTAATATCTATAATATACATTGTATTGGGTGCATTTATTGCATTGATTCCCGGAACTATCCAACTACTGGGAGATCTTTGGTTTCATTGGAAGCTGAATAAACTAACAGGAAAATCTGATTAACCAAAAATTAATTTCAGGAAAGTTTTTTTTTTTTCCTTTTTACTCATGAATGAAAACAAGATAAAATTAAAAAATACTTAAATTTGATTTTTAGATTTATGTTCCCTCTTCATACCCGTGGATGTAATTGTATTGCTCTTTGGTTAGATCATCAATCCTAATTCCCATAGATTTAAGTTTGAGAAAGCCCACTTTATCGTCGATTTCTTTAGGTACTTCTATAATTCCCGGCTTTAAGTTATCCTTATTTTGAACGATGAATTCTGACATTAAAGATTGGAGGCCAAAAGACATGTCCATCACTTCGCTTGGGTGACCCTCAGACAGGACCAAATTAGCTAACCTCCCCTTAGCAAGCAAATACACCTTCTTACCATTCGGCATTAATAACTCTTCTACATTACTTCGAATTGGTTTGATTTCCTTGGCATATTCGTATAATTCTTTGGTAGGAATTTCAATGTCGAAATGCCCTAAATTACCGAGGATTATGCCATCCTTGAGTTTATCAAAAATTTCGATCTTAGGAGGAATAACATGCTTGCATCCCGTTGCAGTAAGAATGATATCTGCTTCTTCCAATGTGTCTATAATAGGCTTTACCGTATAACCAGCAAATACGGCTTGTAGCGCTTTAGTTGGATCGACTTCTGTTACAATCACATTAGCACCTAAGCCACGAGCCCTTAAAGCCATTCCAGTACTACAATGTCCATAACCTGCAATCACTACTTTCTTACCAGCAAAGAGTACATGCATTCCATAAATAGCGGCAACGATCCCTTGACCTGTCCCTAGTTCATTATCAAATTGATTTTTACATCTTGCATCATTTACAGGGAATAAAGGTACTTTCAATACTCCCTTTTTTGCCATTGCCCTGAATCTTTTAACTCCTGTGGTGGTTTCTTCTTGGCACGCGATAATTGTACCGTTTTCTACTAGTTCGGGAAATTCTTTATGAGCAGTGACTATCATATCCGCCCCATCATCAATTAGAATATTGGGTTTTGCATTCAAACATTGTCGAATGCACCAATAAAATTCTTCATCAGTATTACCGTGCCATGCAAAAACATTTATCCCCTCCTCTACTAACGCTGCAGAAACATCATCTTGAGTCGATAATGGATTGCTTCCACATAGATAGACCTCAGCACCGCCAGCTTTTAATGTTCGGGCAAGGTTTCCCGTTTCTTTCGTTACATGAAGGCATCCTGCGATAATTATTCCTTGCAAAGGCTTTTCTTTCTCAAATCTTTCCCTAATTACTTTTGCAGTCACTGGCATTTTATTTTCAGCGATATATAATGCCTCTTTACCTTTTTCTGCTAGTGATTCATCAGCAACTTTATAATTTACCATTTTTCAATTCTCACATTTTTGTGAATGTTAGATTTTTTAATTTTGAGTTAAATATAAATATTTTTTTGAAAATATGTATATTATTGTATACTTTATTTAACCAATTTACCAATAAAATAACTGATCGATTAATTATGCCCAAAAATAAAGCAATATCTTCCCTCAAAATAATTAAAAAATTAAAATCTCATTCTAAAATCAAATTTTCTAAAGTTGCTGAAGACTTAGATATTACAAGAGTTACGCTTCAAAATAGAATTATTAATTTGAGGGAAAAACAAAATATTTCGGATTTTACAATTACCATTAATCCTAATATTCGTCCAAATTTGAAGTATGTATTTATGGAAATAAAAACTAATCCCCAAGAGCCATTTCTAGTAAAACAATTATTTGAAATCCCTCAATTAGTAATGTTAGATGGGATACTTGGGGAATTTTCATTAATTGCTATGTTTGTTTTCAAGGATTTAGAGGATTTCAATAATTCACTTAGCAAGATTGACTCTGTAATGGCAGATTCTTATTTTAAGAAATATCAATTTATCGAAACCATAAAAATATACAAAATTAATAGCCTACGATTAAATGAAGTAAGGCAACCTTTAAAGGATCTGGATGAGAACGATTTTAAAATTTTAAAGATCCTGCAGGATAAACAAAAGTCCAAACTTCTTTCTACTTATGAGATTAAAGAAATATTTAAGAAAGAATATAAAAATGCAATTTCTCAATCAACTATTCATAAAAGAATAAAAGAAATGGAAGAAGACGGAGTTATTCTTAACTATGCCATTAGATTTAATCCAAAGTTGATTGGTTACAAGGGAAAGTTTTATGTGAGAATAAAACCGAAAAACCCAGCAAAATATGATTTAATTGCGGAAAATATAGAAAAAAGTAAAAATATAACCGATTTATTTAGAATTGGAGAACAATATGGATTATTAGCTCTTGTCAGAGTAAAAGAAATAGACGATTATGGTATATTTATAAAAAATCTTTATGAAACAGAAGAGATTGAAGACACTTTTACAAATTTCGCATTAGATGAGCTAAAACCATTTACAAATTTTACGCTTTTTTAATTTTGAGTTCAATTGCTAAATTACATGAATTTATTTAAGATTGAATAATTTCTTCATTTGAAGAGAATGGACTTATTTTTTGATCTTAGAAGTAAAAAAATTGGATACTCTCGGATTGGGCGAATTTATCTCTCATCCAAGGAGAAAACACATTTTAGTACTCCCAATATTGTCATTCCAATGACAAATACACTAATAGGCAACATTAATTTTCTAGAATACTTCGAAACTCATCAAATCTTTTTCATTACTAAACAGATATTTTTAAAAATTGGATTTTTACGCGATAAATTCAAAAATACTTCTTTTATATATTCCCATAGCGGTACTATCAACAGATTTAAAGAGATTCTTGATGAAAATTCACATATGTTATCCCAAAATAATGTTATTTCAATTATTCCATTCAATGTACCAACAACCTCAATTGATAAAGACTTTACAATCCAAGAGATTGATAAATATATTCATTATGCTAGAAATATATTAGATTCTCATCCTAATAATAGTTTTGGAATTACTATTAAGATTTTTGACTATTCAGAGTTAATAGATTTATATATTCCCTTAATAAAAGAGAAAACTAATATAAAAATATTAAATATTGCCGATTTATTTGATAATCTAAATAATTTCAGAACAATCCTTAGAGTTATTGAAAAAGTTAAACTCGAACTTAATAATAACCTCGTATTGATGGCTTCTGGTCGATTAATTCCCAAGTATTATCCCCTCTTAATATACTTAGGGTTTGATTTAATTGATAGTTCATATATGATGTATCTTTCAGCAGAGAATTTTTATAATACTGTTGAAGAGTTATTACCTGTTTATAGACTTAAAGAACTTCCTTGTGCGTGTGTTGCATGTTCAGGAAAATTGAAAAAGCTCTTGCAAGAGAAGTATTTGCAAGAAAAGATTTTACTACTTACTCTTCATAACTTAATTTCTGCAACTATTTATATGAATAAAATTAAGCAATTTTTAGATACTGAGGATTATAGATCATTCTTAGAAAAGACGACTCATGACGATCCATTATTATATTCGAGTCTCAAAATATTAGATAAAGAGTATTTTGAAAGACTCAGATTAGAAACCCCAATATCATCATCAAACACAAATATTAAATGCATTGGACCTATTTCACACTATAGACCTGATTTTCAAGAATTTAGAGAGAGGGTTATAAGGAATTATCTACCAGAGCAATGGACGAAATTAATAATCATATTACCTTGCTCTGCTAAAAAACCATATTCTGAGTCTAAATCTCATAAGCAATTTTATAAAGTCATAAGGAAATTTCCCGAATTCCCTGATTTTCAAGAAATTATCTTAACTTCCCCTTTAGGTGCTATCCCAAGACAATTAGAAAATATTTATCCCGTCAATTTTTATGATATTCCTGTCACAGGAGATTGGAGTCAAGAGGAAATAAACATCACAGCAAAGATGTTAACCAAATTGTTAAAAAAGTATGATAATTCTATTCCAATAATTTGTCATATAAAAGGTGAGGGATATTCTTCAATTATAGAGAAAGTAGTTAAAAAAGTGAAACAAAAATTTTACTTTACTAATGTTGATGATAATCTTACTTCTAAAAATGCTCTAAAATCACTAGAGGACAAGATTACGACCTTAAAAAATAGTGCAGACAAAGTTTTATCCCCCCATACTCTTCTTACCAATACATGGGTAAGAAAATTTATTAAAATTGCGGATTACCAGTATGGAATAGGTATAGGTATGAAACTTTTTGGTAATGGAGTTAAAATGAGAAGGAATCGGAATAAAACGAAACTTAAAATCATCGAACAAGAAAAAGATGAGTTTATCGCAACCTTTGATTTAAATAAAGGTCAAATTGAACTGACAATTGCTGGCGCTGATTTGCTTTTTTCTTTTATTCACAAACTGAATCATCTTGTATTTGATGGTGAAAAAATTAAGGGAAGCAATCTATTTCGACCAGGTATAATTGATTTTAGTGCTAATATTTTGCCCCAAAGTAATGTCATTATATTAAATAAAAATAAGCAAAAAATTATTGCAGTTGGAAATGCAATTATTGGTTCGAATAATATTAAAAATATCAAAAGAGGAATAGTAGCTGAAATCTATGAAAAACTTTAACGAGAATTCTTCATTAATTACGAAAATTAAGCAAATTAGAAAGAAATTCATTGAAAAGAGAGCGAAAGGATCAAATTTAAAGCTTGAAAAACCCGTATCTTACTGGATCAAGGAAGATCGGTTATTAAATTCGAGGGGTAAAGAATTTACGATAATTTTACGGACCAAAGGATGTAGTTGGGCGTTAGGTGGCTCAGGAGGTTGTTCAATGTGTGGATATATAGGAGATTCGAACATTGATCCCGTCGATTCAGAACAAATCATTCATCAGTTCGATTATGCTATGGAAAGAAAAGAAAATGAGATTAAATCATCTAAGGATGATTTTGTGCTTAAAATTTTTAACTCAGGTAGTTTTTTCGATGATGATGAGATTTCAGAGAACGTTAGAACTCATATTTATGATAAGATTAAAACTTATGATAAAATAAAGGAAATTGTTGTTGAATCTCGCGTTGAATATTTAAGAAATAATAAGTTAGAAGCAATGCAGAAAGCTTTGAAAGATAAGTATGTTGAAATAGCAATTGGTCTTGAAAGCGTCGATGATCATATTCGAAATAATTATGTTAATAAAGGACTATTATATCATGATTTTTTAGAAGCAGTAGAGTTATGTAAAAAATATAATTTGGGTGTAAGAGTATATCTGCTTTTTAAGCCCCCGTTTCTTAATGAACAAGCAGCTATTGATGATTGCATCAATTCTGTGAATACCTTGATCAATCTACAGGTCAACACCATTTCTATTAATCCAATAAATATCCAAAAAGGTTCATATATAGAATATTTATGGTACCAGAATCGATATCGACCCCCTTGGTTTTATTCTCTTATCAAAGCTTTGAGAAAAATTCTTTTAAGTAGAAAAGAGGGAATTAATACCCGAATTATTTCTGATCCTTCTGGAGCAGGAACAAAACGTGGGATTCATAATTGTTTAAAAAGAGAATGTAATGAAAATATGCTTCTCTTATTAAGAAAATTTGTATTAACTCAAAATGGCGATGAATTATCGAAAGATGTACCTCAATGTGAATGTAAATTAGAATATAAATTGAAGAAATTATTTATTTAAAAATTAAGACCAATTTTTTTCTTATTTTCGATTTTTAAAAAGGATGTTCAAAATTTATCATCGAATCGATGAATACTAAAAAAGTTATTTCGGATTATAGCCAAATCTGAGCATTTAGTTATCAAATCTTTCATTGTGAAGAAAATTTTAGTTAATTCCCGCTGAAATCGCATTCAAAAATGTAAAAAACTCCTTGAAAAAAGTTATATTTAAATAGTAGCCTTCAATTTTCTATTTTAAATTTTAATAATTAGTTAGGGTAAACCTTGAAAAATTGGATCAAATTAAACTTGTTCTATCTCGGGGACTCTAAGAAGAATCGTATTTTTAGAGCAAAAAGGTGGAATAAAAGCCTTGAAAAGATTACAAATAAACCAATTTTTACCGAAAAATATGAAGAGATTGGTATTATAAAACAAATATTTGGTCCGATTAATTTACCGTTCATTTCAGTTAAAACTCAACATAAGACCCAGATAAACCCCAAAGATAACTATTATATAAAACTTCGCTAAAAATTATTAAAATCCCCGATAACCATTCTAAAAAAGGTGTAAAATATTTCGAGTTGGAACAATATGAAGTCAGTTCTTCCTGAAAGAATAAAAATTGAAAATAATCTCTGTTCTGAATGTGGAAAAAACATTTTGTTCGATGAAAATAGAGGGTTATTGGTATGTGAAGAGTGCGGTTTAGTTCATTCAGAAAATCATATCGATCATGGTCCTGAATGGAGGGCTTTTGATGCAGATCAAAAGAAAAAACGTACCCGGACAGGTGCGCCTATGACCTACATGATCCATGATAAAGGATTATCAACTATGATCGATTGGAAAAATAGGGATATTTTTGGAAAAGAAATCCCCGCAAAACTACGAGGTCAGATATACCGACTTCGTAAATGGCAGAGTAGAATCAGGGTCTCTGATGCAACAGAGAGGAACCTTACTTTCGCTTTAAGTGAATTAGATCGAATGGCCTCGAATTTAGATCTTCATAAAAATATTCGGGAATGTTCGGCTAAGATATATAGAGATGCTGTTGAGGCTCATCTAATTCGTGGTAGAAGTATTGAAGGTGTAGCTGCTGCAAGTTTATATGCTGCCTGTCGAATGTATAAAATACCCCGCACACTCAATGAAATTGCTGAAGTAGCAAGAGTGGATAAAAAAGAAATCGGAAGATCATTTCGATTTATTTCCAATGAATTAATGCTTAATTTAAATCCTACAAAAGCATCAGATTTTCTTACACGTTTTATTTCAGAATTAGAACTTTCTCCATATTGTCATAAGATGGCTAAGAAAGTAATAAAGATGGCAGAACTGCGAGGATTGACTTCGGGAAGAGGTCCCACAGGTGTTTGTGCAGCAGCAATTTATGCCGCATCAATTCTAACAAAAGAAAGAAGAACTCAACGAAAAATTGCGAAAATCAGCCAAGTCACAGAAGTGACAGTAAGGAATAGATTTTCTGAATTGATTGATAATTTAGATTTAGGAATAAAAATTAAAAGCAAATAGCCCAATTTTCTTTTTTTTATTTATAAAAGCTTAAAGTCTGTCTTAGTAAAGTGATTGCACTATTTAATAAGAAGAAGAGAAGTAGTAATATCTTCATATCACATCATTTAAAGATTTCATTTTTATATTTTAATTTTATCTGTTATACTATTTTGAGAGGTCTGTTAATATGAAATCAGAAAGCCCAAAATTGATTAATCAAACGGAAGTTAACTATTTTTTGTATCGTGTTAAAAAGAATTTCCCGAATTTTGTAGCAGGAGTTATTACAGATCGCAACGGATTTCCAATTGGATCCCACATCTCAAAACGACTTTGGGTGCATGAAAATACATTAGCACTCTGGGCAGTTTCTAAAAACAAGGAATTAGTAATAAGAGAACCAAATTTGGTCCAATTGAAGTTCGATATTGATAAGAGCAAAAAATATAAACTATTTATATTGATCGAAAAATCAAAAAACCATAAAGCAAAAATGAAAGTATTGAAGAAGATTATAAAATCTCAAAAGTTATTCTGAGAAAGACTCTTTAGTTGTTCTAATATGCAAAAAAAACAAAGGTATCTTCTAGTAATTAAAGCTTCTCATTAAATTTTTATAGAAAAAAGGTTATTTTTATACTATATTTGCTAATATTTGATGATAGTTATCAATATGATATTCCTTTTCACTTAGAAAATTGGTGTTCCTAATGAGTTATTCTGAAGATGAGCTAAAATTAAAAAAAATTCTAAAGGAGATTATTAATAGCACCCCTGGACTAAAAAACGTCATTATTATTGATGATACAGGTATCACCATTATGAGTGAATCAAAATTTAATTTTCCCCTGGATAATGATATCTCAGTTGAAAAAATTGGGGCCATCGGAGGAGCCGTTTTTACTGCTGGTCAGGAACAGGGACATATTCTGGGCTATGGAGATATAAATCTACAGATCACCGAATATGATAAAGGCTTTCTCTTTTCTCTTAAGATAGGAAAAGGAGTTCTTTGTATTGCCACGGATACTAATATTCAAATAGGTTATATTCGGGCCTTAATGAAAAAATGGGCACCAATAATTGCCAAAATTTTAAATAATTATGTCCAATCGGAACCAGGAGAGATTAATAAGGAATTAAAAGATTTATTCAGTTCCGATACCATTGGTATGTTTTAAAATATCCTACTATAAAATCAGCATATATTGTAGCCTAAAACACTAACTCCTTTTATTCATTTTTAGGTAAAACCCTTAAAATCAAAAAAGTTCTCTCGTGTTAGGCGCTAATTTCTATGCCTTTTTGGGAACATAATCATGTCTTCCATCTGGGTACTGACTCTAACCTCATCGCTATGGTATCACCTTTGCTAGGAAAAGAGCCCATTTGTCTGGAAATATATTGATTATTAAATTCTGGATGTAAGCATTATTTTGCACAATTATTCATGGGTTATCGTAATTGTCCTCGAAAATGCTCGTTTTATTCCGTCATCATTTTCCCATGAATAGTATATATTAACTAATTAAAAATTTTTATCATTATAGTATATCCGATTTTAATTTCTTTTTAAGACTCACTCTTAACTAAGAAAAAATCAATGTTAAACAAATCTAAAGAAAGAAAAAAATTATTTTATTTTTTGAATTTATTAAAAGCGCGAATTCCAATGAGGAAAATTACCGCAGAGTATAACATTAAAAGTCCAAAGTTAAGAAGCGTCTCCGGATGAGTTAATGGGAAACCATTTAGCAATAAATTTTGGAGTGCAACTACTGCAAATCTCGTAGGCAACCATGCCGCTATTGCTTTCATAGTTTCACCAAATAATTCAATAGGAACAAATATTCCGCTCACCATTGCTAATGGTATAATGATAATCCATACACCTCCTCCTGCAGAATCGGGAGATTTAAAAACGGGAGCAAGAGCAAATGCCAATGCTAATAATAGAAAAGAAAACAATAGCATCGTTATTATAATTCCTAAGATCCCATCGAAGAGCGAATACATTATAGGACTCCATCCAAATATTCCTAGAATTAAAGAACCAATACCAAATTGCATGAAAATTAAAATAATGTTTGAAATTATACTTGAAAGAATAAGTTCCCAGTTCTTTGCCTCAGTAGTGGCAAGACGTTTGTAGATCCCATCTTTTTTCTCCCCGGTTAGAATGACAAGAGCAAAAGATAGAATCGTCATCGGACCATACAATAGATACCCAGGAGCAGAAAAAGTGATATTATTAACGACTGTACCAACGATACTTTTTTTCTCGTGAGGAAGTGCGATTTCTAGCGGATTGTTGTTAATGATGCTTGAAATCACCTTTGTCAGTATATTTTCTATTGTAGCTTGAATTGCAGGGGAGAGCGTTTGTAGAAAATAGATTTCAAAACTCACAGATTCGAAAGGATTTGAATCGGGAATCATATAGTTATAAGGGACAGGTATAGAGACGTTTGAAACAGCTCCCAAAGTATGAAAGTGATTATTGGCTAAAGATCGTATTGATCCAATTATATAGTAGTTTTTAGACATCGAAGTTCCATTTCGATAAATATAGCTCATATTTATATTCCAGGAGTTATCCAAACCTTTCATGAAATTCGGATTTATAATTAACATCCCATCGTAGTTATATTCATTGATGTTTGAAAATATGGAATTTCCTGCTATGGAATCATAGAAATTAAAATGAAACATAGAATAAGTTGTTGAAACTAACGAGCTATAGAAATCAGAGATCGAAAAATTAGCAGAAATCGATGTATCATTATTCCAAAACGCAATATTTACTTTTGAGTTATTCTCCAGGTAGGATTCAAACCCATTTGGAAATAAGACATAGGAAGTAATTACTTCTTCGAGTGCAGCTTGTTTAGCTTCCACTACGGATGAATAATTATAGAGATTTATACCTTCAATATCATTAGTTGCATTAAATATATAATTAAGATTGAAATGAGGGTGAGTTCCATACTCCGCTGTGGTAGTATCATTATCTATCCATCCAATATTAAAGGTGCTAGTCGTATCATTAAAATTGATTCCGCCAAAGATCAATCCCAATAGCGTATAATATAGTATTGGAATGATTATCAAGAAGCCCAGAGTTTTTGGATTTCTTATAAATCTAAGAAGATTTTTTTTTATTAATGTTATTAATCTTGTCATCATAATACCTCCTTTATTCACTTAAGGACCTCCCCGTTAAGCTCAAAAACACATTTTCCAAACTATTTCTTTGAACTCCAACATCAACCACCTGCAAATCATTTTTAGTAAAGTGTTTTATAATCTTTCCAATTCTTCCAACACCATCCATTGCACTGATTTTAGTTTCCATTTCTTCCTCATGATAAAAAGCGTCTAAAATATAATCGTTTACCTTTAATTCTTCTATTGATTTGAGGAGTTTTTGCCGTTCTCCATCAATTTTAATAGAAAGTAAATCTCCTTTACCTATAGTTTCCTTTAAATGTTCCGGTGAGCCTTCAGCAATGATCTTGCCCCGATCAATAATTGCTAATCTATCAGAAAGCACATCTGCTTCATCCATATAATGCGTAGTAAGAAAAATGGTTTTATTTCGAGATTTCAACTCAAAAATATAGTCCCAAAGAAGTCGTCTTGATTGGGGGTCCAAGCCTGTTGTTGGCTCATCAAGAAATATGATATCAGGATCATGCACCAATCCAATAATGAGATTTAACCTTCTTTTCATACCGCCACTTAATTTTTCTGCTTTTACCTTCTGCTTCACCTCTAGTCCAACTTTTGATATCAAATCGCTTGCTCGGGCTTTAAGTTGCTTTTTGTCTATACTATACATTTTGCCAAAGAACATCACATTTTCATAGACCGTCAGCTCCTCATAAAAGATATTTTCTTGGGGAGCAATTCCAATATGCTTTTTTACTTGATATGCTTCTTTTTCTACATCAAACCCCATCACAAAAGCATTACCCGCTTTTGGTTTTAAATAGCACGACAGGATGTTAATCATTGTCGTTTTACCCGCTCCGTTCGGACCAAGAAACCCAAAGCATTCCCCTTGATATACTTTAAAAGATACATCATCCACTGCTTTAACATCTTCAAAATGTTTTTTCACATTGATAGATTCAATTGCTATTTTCCTTTTTTGGCTATTAGAAAATATTTTATTTTGTATCATTTCTTTTCATTTAGATATCGATTAATTATTTCTATATAATAACTTGGACACTTTTATATGAAATCTAGTCCAGTTTTTCATGATCTAAGTATAAATTCTATTGAATTTATAAAGATGAGTAAAGGAAAATTTAGTCAAAAAAAATTTACAAAGAATTTTTAGTTTAAACAATTTTACTAACTATGAGATCCAGTTTATTTTACCAGTATTATCCATGAAATTGAGATGAAGTCCCTTGAATAACCGCATAATCGGAAGGCAAAAAAAAATAGCTATAGATGAAGAAGAACTTTTCAAGATTTTAGGGCATCAAATTAGAAGAGATGTTATTAAGTTTATAGGAAACAAAAACAATTTAACCTTCACGGAGATTAAAAATTTTCTTGGTCAGATTGATAGTCCTACATTATCATATCATTTAAAAAGCATGAATATGTTGCTTTATCTGAAAAATAATAAGTATAGATTGTCTGATATTGGGAGAGCAGCCTTTAACTTGTTAATTAAGGCTGATCATTCACAAATGATATCAAAATATAAGAAACATTTTATCTCCGTTTATATTATAACGGTTGTGTCTTGGATTAGCATCCAAACCCTTGTACCAATCTATTATCATTTTTTGAGCCCAGAATGTCAGATCCCTTCTGTATTTATTTTAATTGAAATTACGCTTAATGCAGTAGCGATTGTAAATTATATTCTCATCTGGAAATTAAAAAAAATCTAGAAGTAAATATTTCAAAGAGTATTAAAGAAATGAAAATAGTTTTTTTTATCCAATCAAGCACAGTAATCCTCGAAAACTACACAATTAAGGATATTCCTGGTTCCTCTGGAAGGCTAGATGTTATTTCGAGATCTATCTTAGCAGCTATGCTCGGAGAGAATGGTTTAGATATTAATATCGAAGTCTGGGTATTTTTAGAGAATTATGGAACGTTTATATTTAATTCTAATGATTTTAATGACGATTACTTTCCGAAAAACGAAATCTTATTGTCTGATTATTTTGTAAAATACATTAGGAACATGAGAGAGCCAAATCCGTTAAAGACGGTGAAGTGTGTAAATATGAATATTTTTAAGGCGCTTCAAAATTTTATCAATTTAAATTTTCAAATATTCATATTAGATGAGGATGGTCAAGATTTTTATCCTTTCTTTAAAAATTTTAACCATAATGATAATTTACTATTCATTATTGGAAACCAAATTGGCGAAATTATAACCTCAGAAGATTTAACTCATTTTAATTTTAAAAGAATAAGTTTAGGGAGTCAATCATACTTAGCCTCTTCAGTAATCCGGTTAATAAAACTTAATTTAAGGTTAATAATATGAAAAGTTTTTTATGCCTAAACATTTTTTCTTTATAATATCACTAGTGTTGAAATCTGCGATAATTTTGAGCGAACAAGAATTTACAAATGAGAAGAGAAAGCATCAGAGAAAACTATTATTAAAATTCATTGATTCTCCAGTGAGATTTTTAGTAAAACACAATATATCTCCCAATACCCTCTCATTAATCGGTTTCTTATGTTCACTCTGTGTCTCATTTTTTATTGCGATCGACGGATTGCATTTTTCTATTTGGTTTGCTTGGATCGTCCCGTTTTTTTTGTTTTGGGCGGGTGCATTTGATGTCTTTGATGGTGAGGTAGCAAGAAGAACTCATCAGAAGTCAAAAGCAGGAGCATTTTTAGATTCAAACTTGGACCGCCTTTCTGACGCGGTTATAGTTATAGGTTTGATTATAGGAAAATATATTGATTATTATATCGGATATTTACTTTTATTTTTGATTATTATGATTTCTTATATACGGGCTAAAGCTGAAAATGAAAATATAGAAATGAAAGGTGTAGGTTTCATGGAGAGGGCCGAACGTTTGATTATATTATGGTTTGCTTTTATTATTGAATTTTGGGTATATTATTTATCAAAACTCTTTCTTGGATTTCAAATAAACTTTTTCTTTCCGGTTTTTATTGGTGTCTATATATTTTTACTATTATTTACGATAGGGCAACGAATCTCTTTTTCAGTTAAATCTCTTAGAAATTTGGATGCTCAAGAAAACAAGTAGGGAAAAATTAAATAAATAAGAAATCTAATTCACAAAATCAGTTATTTTGCGAATAAGAATAAATTTTTTAAGGTTTGTATTATTTAAGTATTTAGATTTAGAGAATGTATTAAAAAAAATTAAGTAAAAGCTGATTTTTATTCCGAAGAAAAGAAAAAGTGGTGGAAAAAGCGGTTCTAGTAAGGGGCATCATGCTCGTGTTCAATGTAGTAAGTGTGGAAGGTTTGTACCTCGTAGTAAGGCAAAAGCAGTCACGAGAAAGGTTTCATTAGTGGATGGGCGCATGTATGCAGAGTTAAAGAAAACAGGAACGATCATCCAAGCACCAGTTAAAACTAAATATTATTGTATTAGCTGTGCAGTTCATGGTCATCAAATAAGCCAAAGAGATAAAAATTTAAGAAAAACTTAAAGCTAAATTAAAAATTAAGACGTTAAGATATTATTTCTAGGCTAGAGATTCAGCGTTTTGAAAAAGGAAGGCAGAGAGTATATTATTTCACACGTATTCTTAGTAATTACTTCGATTATCGCTCTAATTAAAAATGTATCCTTTAATTCCTCATTTGGCTTATATATTTTTACTTTGGAATTAGGTTTCAATTTTAGAGTGTAATTTTCAGCAATTCCCGTTATATTCTCCTCTGTTGTCAATCTAATACCTAATAAACCTAATTCGTAATGTGAGACAATGAAGAGATATTCATCCTCTTTCTTTTCTTTTAATTTTTCAAAATGGACGACTTCTAAATTATCTTCTTGAAGTTCCTTTGGTAGTTTTGAAAAAGGTACTATTTTTTTTTTCCCAGATATATAGGGAAAATCCGTATAGAATAATAAGTTAAAACTTGAAATTTTTTTAATTTGTTCATTATATTTTTCTACATCTTTAACCGAATATGCTTTATCTAGTAGAATGTCCAATTTATCTACCATAATATCTTCAGCAGAATAGCCATTCAGTACTGTAGCTATATAAGCTCTTTTTAATTTCTCAATTAATATATCACTTCTCACATTTAAATTATAATCAATACTTAATTCAAGAGCTTCATTATATAGGTTTGCTGCTATTTGTGAATGTCCTAATGCTAAAAAATAATCCCCTAATTCACTAAATACGATAATCGCGTCTAAAAAGTCTTTTTCAAAGTTAAGATTTGAGATGTCTTCCATAATAGTAATCGCTGTTTCAGTCTCTTCACCTTGAATATATAGAGAAATCGCCTTTCCTATTAAGCATTTTAATTTGAGTTTCTCATCATTATAAATATCTGCTAATTCCTCAGTAAAATTGTAAGCCATAATCGCATTGTCATATAATCCATGAAAAAGTAATATCAAAGCTTTTACGTAATTAAGTGTTAAGCATGTCTGTTGATTGAGAATAATGGTAGAAAATAGCGCAGCTCTTTCGATTGAGTCAATAGCAGAATTTATTCTTCCTAAGGACACTAAAATGAACGCTCGGAGAAATTCCATTTTGCTTATCTCTGAACAAATTAATTTTTCGACGATTTCATAATTCTTCTTATTACCGAGTTGTCCTGCTGCTAATTGAAGTAAAGAGATTAAAAATCCATTTCCTTTTTTTAGAAATTTAGCAGCATTCTTAGAATCATTTTTAATGATCGCCTCTCGTGCTCTCTTTAAATATTCACGAGAGATTTTCAGATTTTCAAGAAAATTAATGATATCATGGATCTTTTCTTCCTCTTTCGAGGATATCATTTTGTCTTCAATATATTTGTCTGCAATCTTAATTTCTTTTTCATATTTGTTTATACCTACTTGAAATTTTACTTTTGATGATTTTTGATCAATAACCTGAGCATCCTTAGTCAAAATAGAACTTTCTGTAACGCTAATAGCTTTTTCAAGTAGCCAAGTAATTTTCGATTCAGCAGGGTAGATTTTTGATCTTTGGAGCATATAGGAAAGGGTATAGTTTAGACTTTTTTTCCATAAATTATTGAAATAATTCCGCAATTGTTTATTGGGTACAGATCTCTGGATTTTCAATAGAAAACTTGAAAGAGATAACGTTTCGATTTTTCCACTAAATACTAGATTTGCATTCTTTATGAGTTTGAAGTCATCAGATACTAAATAAATAATTGGATTCCCTTCATCACCCCTTAAACGATCTGCAAGGACTAAAAGCGATAAATCTGGGTCTTGGGCAGGGAATCGAATATTATGGTTCATTAGTTCTGATTTTATAAGATCTATTTCTGAACTTAGTATTTTTTCAACATTCATTATTTTTTCTAGTTTTTCTTTGTAGGTGTGTGGTGCTTTTATCTCATTAAAAACTTTATCAGAAATATAATAGTCAAAATCAAGTTGTTCCGCAACTTTTTCTAAATTGTCAATTGTATGCCGTACTCTGACAGACAAAAGCATAATAAAAAAATTTGCATCGAAAATGATTAATTCTTTTTTTTTAGGCATTTTTTTCTATCTTATTCTATTACTAATTCAAATATTAGATGGAACGGATTTATTTGCTTATATTATATTTTTATTATTTTTATTGTTTTGTTAATGATCAATTATTGAAAAAAATCTAGGATTATTATAGCCCCTTATCTTAGTTAAATATAGTAAATATGATATTTTACTTTTTAATTGGTAATCAATGAAACTCATAAGTATTATTGGATATTCCGGTTCGGGAAAAACGCATTTCATTACTAACGTAATAAAGAGATTGAAATCAGAGTTGGATCTCACTATTGTTGTAATTAAAAATGTTCATGTTCATGAAATCGATACAGAAGGGAAAGATTCATTTGAATTCTCCAACGCGGGGGCAGATTTTTCAATTATAAGAAATAAGTACCATGATAATGCTGTTTTTTTTAAAAAAGAGATTTCAGTTGAAGAATTATTGGATTGGATTTTGAATCTTTCAAAAAATATTAATTTGGTTTTTATAGAGGGTTTTCGGGATCTTAACGTTCCAAGCGTCCTCTGTGCAGAGAATGTTGAAGATATTGAAGGACAGTTGAATCCAAATGTTAAAATGATTTCTGGTTTGGTTTCTAGTAAAATAGAAAGAAAGTCTACGGTCCAAGACCTTCCTATTATTAATATCCAATATGAGTTTCACAGATTTTTAGAGATATTCGGTATTAAATAATGTTTGGCATTAATTAGTAGTTACAAAAAATGGCGTTAATTGGTTTAAAGCAAATGATAAATTATCATTTAATTCTATTATTTTACCATTGGATAGAAAGTAGTGTTTTATAACTCTGAGTACGTCCTCTGTATTCGCGCCTTTTGTAATCAATTTTCGAATTGTTTGTATAAAAGTAGTTAATGGAATGATAATCTCATTAATTAACCATTCTTCAAAGAGTTCCTGATCGCTATCGGATTGGAAATTATAGGTAATAACAAACCTTATAATATCTTGGAAGCTATAAAAATATTTATCTGGGATAGTTATATCATATGGTTTTAGTTCCTTTCTAAGCGATACTTTATTAAGACTTATGAGATAATCGGGCCAAACATCATCCGAAACGTTTAAATCTTGGAATATAAATAACTCTAAGACCCTTAAAGCAATATTCTTTCCAACATATCTACTGCGAGGATCAATAAAATTTGTGGATGCTTGTTCTGGCATCTTTCTTATGAATATTTTATCAATTAGAGTGTAAAGCATACGACAGATATGATCAATTATTGTATTGAACGTAAGAGGACCATTTCGTGGATTTTCGGATAAAATTTTATTTTCTTTTTCTATAAGCATTGAAATATCCAAATTAAGACTACGTAAGAAAGTTTTAAAGAAATCATAATTTACTTGAGCAAGTTCTAAACCAAATATTTTTTCAAAAATAATCCTTAATGCATCCATATTTGAGACAAGCGATAGATGATCCATGAAATTTTGTATATCTTTAATCGAATTTGCACTAATCGTTATATTGGAATCATTATTTTGTCTATTTAATTCAGCCTTAAACTTTTTTGGTAATAATAATAAATCGCCTACTTCCAATGCCTCAAGACTCCCTCCACCAAAATAATATTTCATGTATAATAAAAATAAGTTAAATTGATTTTTAGTTGATGGTAAGTTATTCGCTTGAAACGTACTATATAGGGTGGATTTCTTATCTAAAAAGTCAAAAATTCGTAGTAGAGAATTCTTTTTCTCTTCAGTATAATCGAAATTAGCTAAAAAATCTTTTTTAATAACTTCTAATTTAGAGTAAATGGAATCCTCGACTCGAGAACAAACAAAATTAAGAAAGTCTAAGAGGGGGGAAAAGTTATGTAATAGATTACATTTTTTATAAAAATAATACAATAAATCTACGAGTTTTTCCTTTGCGAAAGGATATTGCTCTAATGCTAATTGATATAATTTTTCTCGACCTCGCAGTAATTTTTCAGTATATTCTTCGGGAATATCGTTAAAATATTTAAGAAAGTAAAAAAGGAACATAAAGTAATAATTTTGATAAGTTTCATCATTACTATTTTTGATTACAATGAAAAAGCTAATATTTTTCCCTTCCTCTCCATTGTTAATCACCGCACCGTCAAGTATAATGAAAAATTTTTCTTGAAGCAACTTTCTGATTACTACTCCTAAAATGGATATGATTAAATATAAATAAACAAACGGAGAAGTTAAACCATTTAAATTATCTTTATTATTGTTTGAAAAATAGCTAAATTCGGTGATTTCTTCCTTAGATAAACTATAAGTATATTCAAAAAACAGATCATTATCAGAAATTTTTTCTTGGTTTATTAATTTTAGCTGGTTTTGATTAAATCCACAGAATTCATGAATATAATGTTCAAAATATTGATGAAATGTTTGGTAAAAAAAGGTGGTATATGACTTCTTAATTAATCGACTTTGGTTTTTAGTTTTAAAATCTTCCCACTCTGATATAATAATGCTTTTAAATTTACTAAAATTGATGTTATTTTCATTTAAAATCTCAAAAAAGATATTAGATTTTAAATTTAGTGTTAAGCCTTTCGCTTTCGCCTCATTTCCTATCACTTCTAAGATATCTTTAAGTTTCTTCTTGCCCACTATAATTCCTATATGTTTTAATTCAAATAATAACCTAGTTCAAGTATACCCTATTATTTCATGATAAAGATATATATCTAATGAAATTGAGGAAATAAAAATATTAGCTACATTTTAATAATTTATCAAAATTTTATTAGTAGAAAAAATAAGTTTGAATAATCAGTGCTAATCAGTTGAAAATTTTGATTATTTCATCAGTTTCTGAATATATTAACGGCTCAATCTTTCCATTCTGGTTTCTTACGACTAAATTTTTACGATGTGTTATAGTTCCAATTCTTTCACAGATTATTCGATTTTTTCGAAAATATTCGAGCAATTCTAGAGAGGATTCACCGTTGATAGTGAGCAATAACGATCCTGATGATATAGTATTCATTGGGTTCAGGTGAAATATACGACTTAATTCGAGAGGCTCTGGTAATATAGTAATATTTTGCTTATCAATGCGTACTCCATAGTTTGAGGCGATTCCAATCTCTGCGATTCCACAATAGAGGCCGCCCTCTGTAGGATCGTGCATTGAGTGAATAGTAAATTTAGAATTAGCGAGTGTGGCTTCTTTATAGACACTAATTCCGGGATCAAAGAGATAATTCTTACATTTATCAATAAAATGCTTATCAAATCCCATTTTTAAGAGAGTTTGTTCTTTTTCTCGTCCAATAATTGAGGTTCCTTCAATAAAAATCCCTTTGGTTAAGATTACTGCATCCTCTGGTTTAGCTCCGGAGGTCAAAACTAGCTTATCTTTATCTACTTCGCCGAGTAATGATCCTACGATAATTGGTTTTTTTAATCCACTTGTAACCTCAGTATGACCTCCAATCACGCTTATGCCAAATTCCTGACAAGTATCATGGATATTTTTAAATATGGACTCCACTAATTCATTGTCCGTCCCTTTTTCAGGTAATAAAATGGTAGATTGAAACCATTTGGGGGTTGCTCCCATGCAAACTACATCATTAATGTTTACATTAACCACGTAATATCCAATAGCATCAGTTGCAAAGGTGATGGGATCAGTTTTACTGATTAGATATTTATCTCCCATATCGATTACAGCTGCATCCTCTCCAATTTTAGAACCTTGTATTACTCTTGGATCCTTTATTTCAAGATCAGAAATATAATTTTCTATGATTTTTTTAATAGTGTCATGTCTGAGCTTTCCAACTTTAAAATTTTGATTTTTCTGGTCATTCATAATCTTTATTAAAAGGGCAATTTATTACTGAATATTCAAAGTAATTATAAAAAAATGACTTAAACTTAATAACTTTAAATATCTTTAAATAAATATTATTTTCTAGTATATACATAAAGATAGAAAAAATAAGAATTTTAACGATTATTATCGAGGTTAAACATTTTGGGCTTTGGAAAAAGTTTTGGATTTAGTTTGATTGCGTTTATTGGCATAAATTTCCTATTTGTTATAATTACAGAAACAATAACAGGGGATCTCAACACATTATTTTCGGAAATAACAACCAATCCGTTGGTTTTATTTTTTGTCTTTTTTGGACCAATAATCTTTATGCCAGGAGAGGTAGTGCAAATAATGTATGGTTCAATTGCTACTGGTCCATATGGCACTGATTTTATCGGATTAATTATAGCACTGATCGGGTATATTGTTGCCCCACTAATTGCATCATTAATAGCCGGAAAAGTTGGTGAGGATAAAATCGGAAGTTTAGGAGGATGGTTTTTAACTGCAATTGTAAGTAGTCTCGCCATCGGATTATTAGTATTTCTCAATGATCCACTACTATTAGCTTATTACGGATTAACTCCTACAATAGATACTTTCGCTCTTTCTTTGTTAAGTGGAGTTATAAATGGGATTTTCTATGGTACATTTGCTTTATTATTTGCAAGTATAGAACCATATTAGAAAGACATCAAATTTTTTATTATTTTTTTATTTCCTTTTTGTTTAAATGGAATTTTATATTAATTTTTCCGATTTTTATGTTTATGAGTAAAAATGTTGTAGATTCCGAATAGAAGTGTAAAGAAAATGAATATGAAAAATAATCCGGCTTCTTGAAACAATAGAAAATCATTAATATCAGCTCTATCGAAAATTTTTGATACTTGTACATATAATTTCATAATAATCAAAAAAATCGCAATGGTATCAGCTCGAAATAATTTTAATTTATTCTTTAAAAAATCCACCTTATCATAAATGGAGCCAATAATATAGAAAAATAAAATGAGATCAACGAAAAAGGACCCAATTACATAGAGGGGGACTGTTGATTCGGTACCATAAAGTTTCCCAAATAAGAAGTCAAAAATAATATAAATCACATAGAAAAAAGCTAATAGGAAGAATAAGGTGATATAGGCAGCAAATTTTTTAGTAATAATTAGTCTTAATAGTACAATTATTAGCAAAAAGAGATTTGTCCATTGGATAATTCGCAAGATATTAATTGCTACTTGGGTAAATGGAGTAAGAGTTCTAGTGAAAAAACCTACAAAAAATATACCAATGAACCAAAATGCTAGCCCAAATAGAATAAATTCAAAAACTCTTAAAATTTTACCAATTTTCTTTTTTCTATATAAAAAATCATCCACTTTAGTTGAAGAATCCATGCAAACTTTAAATGCGAAAAAAGCAGTGAAAAAGAGATTCACATTAATAGAGATTAAATAAAATAATGTAAAAGTTGGAAGAAATATTGATTCTCTAAAGAAAATAGCAATTATGAGAGCAAGTATAAGGGCAATGATGAAATACACTTTCTTGATTTCTTCAAACGGTTTAAAAAAGGAGAAGAGAAGTAGGATTATATTAAATCCAATCAATAAAGCTCCAAAAAAGATTAGTAAATTACTTAAAAAGAGATTATGGAACATTTCTCTTTCAAGAAGAATACCAATCCATATCGCAATGAATGAAAAAACAATTATTACATATATTGGTCGTTTGAAAATCCCTTTTAAACCTGAGATAAAGCTCAAAATCGTTTCCCTTTTTTTTTTATTAAATTGAATATTTGCTAAATTCTATTTTAATCTTTTCTTCTTTTTAATCGGGATATTAATGCATATTAGACCATTGTTAAGGGGTTAATATATTAAAAACTCTCAATTTAATAGTAGAAAAATAATAGTATATGTAAAATTTGAGAAAGAAGCGGGAAATATTCTCAAAAATGTAGAAATTACAATAAGATATTACTATTTCCGACAAATTTATTAGAGGATAGCTAAGATGGGAGAATTAAATTGTAAAATTTAACCCAGTAAAATAGGTTTAAGAGAATTAAGAAATGAGTTCTGGAAAACTAAAATTTAGTGCAAATATGAGGAGCGGCAAAATTAATCTTACAAGAGGCTATTCAGATATCCCCTATCCGATAAGTGATTTGGAAATTACTTATGATTCGAGTTTGATGGATTTTTCCCCAGTAAAGAATGAAATCGGTGAGTTATATAATAAAGCATTTGAGATTCATTTGTTTTTATTAAGAAATCAGAATTTATCAAATAAAGAAAAAATCAACTTTTGTAAAATTGAAAGAAATTATATTAAATTATTTTTAAAGGCAATTATGAAAAAGAATTATATATAAGCTAAATTTAACGATTCCCTACTTTATCTAAGAAACCAGCATAATCACAAAACAATGATAAACTCTTAGCTGCATCTCTTAAATTAAAGTAATAGAGAACTCTATTTGTATGCAGGTGCTTTTTGGCTGAAGAAAATCTTTGAGCAATTTCAATAGAATCAGAGATACTGGGTATACATATTACCAATGGTTTTTGGGTTGTGTTTTGTAACTCAGCTAATCTTTTAAATACATGACTATATATAAAATGAGGCCATAAAGGTAGAACTATAATGTCAATGTATGGATCTTCTTTTACAACATTAATACACTTGACAAAAACGTCCACTACAAATCCTAAAGCACCTAAATCTACGGGATTCTTTATATTTACATTTTCATAGGGTAGAATTTCGCTAATTTTTTCTTGCGATTCCTTGGTTAGTTCAGGCACAATTAACTGATAAGAATTGAATAGATCCGTTGTATTTACCGACGAACCGCCTCCAGGAGTTACAATACCGAATCTTCTTCCATTTGGTAAATATTTTGGATAAAGAAGTTCAAAAGTTTTAATTGCATTCCAAAATTCCTCATTATCTCGTACAATAATCGCTCCAGTTTGTTTTATCATAGAGTTCCATAAGCGTAAATCACTAGAAATTGCTCCCGTATGGGAAAAAGCGGCACGTGTTCCGTCTTCAGTATAACCACCTTTCCATATAATGACTGGTTTATATCTGGTGGTTTTATTAAGCTCATTATAAAATTCATAACCATTACCAGAACCAAAAGATTCTAAATACGCTGCGATGATTTTTGTCTGTTCGTCTTTCCGATAAAATTTCAAAAAATCTATAGCGTTCAGGTCTATTTGATTCCCAAAGGAAACTCCATATCTGAATCGAATATCACGCTTAAATCCAGTATCTATTAACTGATTTAAATGTCCCCCAGACTGAGACATAAATGATACATTACCGGGTATACCCTTAAATGTGTTAAAAGAAAATGCCATGCCAATTGAACCATTAAAAGGGCCTAAACAATTAGGACCTATTACACGAGTATCAGTATTTTTAACAATATCTTTTATAATCCCTTCTAATCGTAAACCCTCTTCATCTCCTGTCTCAGAAAAACCAGAGGAGAAAATGATCACCCATTTGATTTTTTTCTGAACACATTCCTTAAGAACTTCAGGAATAAATTTAGTTTTTACCGAGATATAAGCAGTGTCCACAGGATAAGGAATATCCAAAACTGAGGGATAACATTTCCAATCAAGAATTGTATCGTATTTAGGATTTACTGGATAAAATGTATCTGCCCAAATCGATTCTTTGAAGGCAGGAAGGTAAAGCATTGCTCCAAATCTTGATTTTTCTGATGCCCCTATAAAAGCAATATGTTTGGGATGAAAAAGGGAATCAAACTCCGATAGTATAGAAGCCATTATTTGAGAAAATATGAGAGTTATTATATTATTTTTGAAATGGATGCTTTGAGATTTAACAGACTAAAAATATACATAAAAGTTTTTTCAAAAAAGATCTTCTCAACTTAAAAAAGTAATTCATATCCATTCACAAATTTTTAATGTAAAATACAATTAGACTAGTTATTATTATATTAAACAATTTAATATTTAGGAGAATTTGAAATGGCTAGACCAAGCCCGTTAGAAATTTATGCGCTTCTTGATAAATCTAATTGTAAAGACTGCGGTTATGATACTTGTATGGCTTTTGCTACAGATCTTCTCGAGAGAAAAATTAAAGTAACGGATTGTACCCATTTAGTACAAGATCCAAAACAGGCAAAAAACCGAGAGAAACTCATAAAAATTACTATGCCTCCTCAAAAGCCAGTTGTATTGGGAGTGGGAGATCGAGCATGCACTGTTGGTGGAGAAGAAGTCCTTTATCGCCATCAGCTTACGTATTATAATGAAACGGCTATCTTCGTCGAATTAGAAGATGATGATCCCGATTTGGAAGATACTGCTAAGTATTTGACAGATTTAAAAGTCGAAAGAATTGGTGAAGTTCTTCTCATCAATGGATTGGCATTAAGAAATGTATCTGAAGATCAAGAGCAATTTAAATTAGCAGCTAAAAAGCTTTCTACTATCTCAGAATTACCAATAATGTTATGTTCTTTAAATCCAGACAATTTGATTGCTGTGGCAGGGGAAGTGAAAGATAAAAAACCATTATTATATGCAATAACAAAAGAGAACTGGGAAAAAGTCGGTAAATTTGCTGTTGAAAATAGATTACCTGTAGTAGCTACTTCTAGTGATATGGATGAGCTAGTATCACTGAGTGCTACATTACAGAAATTAGGAGTAAAAGAAATGATATTAGATGCTGGAACCTATTATGGTCCGGGTAATCTTTCAGTTACCCATAATAATATAATGCAGTTAAGGATTGCAGGAATAAATAAAGAAAATCCGAATGCTGGATGGCCAGTTATGGGTGTACCAGCGGCTTATTGGAGTCAAGTCAATAGTGGTGACGGAAAAGAACCCTGGGAGCATAAATATCAAGAACTTATTATGGCCGCAATAATGGAATCAATTGATACTAATTTGATTGTATTACATACAGGAAAAAAGAAAGAGGATATATGGGCACTTTTAGCATTAATGACGTTAAGGCAAAGTATTTTTAGTGATCCTCGAATATATCCTACGGTCGACGCAGGAATATATGAAGTTGGGGAACCTGATGATATGTCTCCTGTGTTCGTAACTTCAAATTACAGATTAACTAAGATACCTGTCGAAATAGATATCAAAGGCGCTAATTTAGATGCATATTTACTAGTAGTAGATTCAGAAGGGATAGGAATAGAATCTGCTGTTGCTGGGGGTCAATTTAGTGCTGGTTCTATCGCGGAGGCTGTAAAAGAATTCAAAATATTCGAAAAAATAAAACATCGAATCTTAATAATTCCTGGGATGGCCGCACGCTTGAGCGGTGCGCTAGAAGATGAAGCAGATGCATTTGTTTTGGTAGGCCCGAGAGATAGTTCAGGAATCGGCAAATTTATAAAAGAGCAATGGAAACCAGAAGAATATATGAAACAATATGAAGAATTGAAAGAGTAAGAATATAACTTTCTTTCTTTTTTTACTTATTTTATTATTTTATTAGAGATTCATCTCAAATTAGAGAGTTGATGGTATTTACGTTCAATTCTTTCACGCTATTCAAAATAAGAGTTTTTATAGTACTTTTTTTCTGTAATTCTTCCGCAGAATGTCCTCCGGTAAGCACACCGATAAAGGGAACTCCAAGGTTTTCAGCGAGGGCTCTATCTTTT
>SDNW01000084.1 GCA_004524725.1 Promethearchaeota archaeon | reverse complement strand
TGTTATGTTGCTATTGATCCTGAAAAAGAAATGATGCTCTCGAAGAAAGTTGCTGGAATGGAAAAGAGTTATATGCTTCCAGACGGTGAGACAATTAATGTTGGTGTAGAGCGCTTTTTAGCCCCTGAATGTTTCTTCAATCCTTCCGTAATCGGAAAAGAATTAGAACCATTGGACGATGTGATTGTAGGTTCAATTTCAGAATGTGATGTCGACCTTCGTCGAGATCTTTATAGTAATATTGTACTCTCTGGCGGTTCCACAATGTTCCCTGGTATTAAGGAACGATTAACTAAAGAGATCAAAGAACAGATTCCAGAATCCGTTGACGTTAAAATTATTGCTCCACCAGAGCGTATGTATTCTGTGTGGATTGGTGGCTCGATTTTAAGCTCCTTAAAGACATTTCACCGTATGTGGGTAACTAGGCGAGAATACAAAGAGATGGGGCCGCAGGTAATTCACCGATGCTTCTAATGGGCTGATTTACTATGCCCAATCCCAAAACCAACTTTTTATTAAAGTTTTTTATTTTTTATTATTCTCTTTAACCTTAAATTAACTAAGTAAAAGTACTGTTTTTGAAAGAAAAAAAAGTTATTTAAATTAATCAAATTAGGACTGTTTTATTACCATTCCATCCCGAGCATTTTATAACTGTCAGATACACCCAAAAGGGGTTCAGCATCATATTTAAATCCTTCAATAGATATAAACGGCATAAAATATTTATTTACGCTAGCCATTGCTTCTTCTAATTTACCACGCTCAGTGTAAATTAAGTGGTATTGTTTCATACCATTTATACCTCCCGCAGTATTAAACACTCTCCATTTACTCACGAAGGGTACTTCTCTTGATTGTTTCAAGTATAATTTTGCAATTTCAGGAGATTTATGCGGTGGATACCAAACAGTAATCATAAATAGACCCATATATTATTCACATCCTAATAATTTTTACAAAATTGGTAATGAAAAAATATTCTTATAGACTATATAAATTTTGACATTTCTATCAAATTTATCATTATTTAATTAAAAAAAAGTTAATAAAAAATTTTTACATTATTTAACTGATCGTCACTCTATCTTTCTTTAAAAAGAATTAAAATATAGTTAATATAGGATTAATAGATTCATTTTTTTTAAAAAAAACTTTTATACACTTAGGTAAGATTATATTATTAAAATGGCGATATGAGTCACTAATCATGAAGAATCAAGACATCCAGGAAATAATTAGCTTATTAAAGTTAGTAAAAATTGGAGATTCAGGGAAAGACAAGCAAAAAGAGGATCAGTTTACTCAGTTGCAACCAATTGATATTTCATATCCTGTACATTTACAAGAAACTTTACCTTTAGTGTCAGTGGATGGTTCATATTGTTTTTTGTTTTCATTTTTGGGAGCAGAGACTTGGATAGTGCTATTTCGGATTTCAGTTACCGAATATTGCATTGAAAATAAGGAGGGTAAGATTTATTATTGTATAAAGGAACCTCCTAAAGTTTACGATCATCTAAATTTATTGAGTTTTAATGAGTTAGTGTATTCCTTACAACCCGAAGTATTCTCAATTGCAGCAAATATAGCTAGTGGCTTTCAAGAACGAAAAGCACAATTATTTGCGTCAAATGTGATGCTCTACTTAGAAGACAAAACACTTGAACATTTAGCTGAAACAAAGAATAATTGCATTTTAGTCAAAGATGGAGCGTTGCTTTCCTATAAAGCACTTAAGAGAGAAGAGATTTACAAAGATATTTTATTACACTGTAAAAAAAATAATATTGCATTTGCTGGTATTTCTAAGTCTACTAGTACGCACTTTTTAGAACATACTTATACAGATGATTATTTCTTAAAAAAATTCTATACTCAAAAAATACCTGATATGGCTTATGTTTACGTTCCAGAAGTACTGTTTGATGATCAGACTAAGTTCGATGTCTGGGGAGAAGTGCACTTCGCTAAGCTCCATAGAGACGCGATAAAGTGGTTTCGAGTGGATATATCCTCCTCAGTCAAAGACAAATCTAATTTTTTCTCGACGATTGCTGCTTATTCTAAAGTGCATGTTGTTCCTGGATATCCCATAGGGTTAATCGAAGCGCATAAACTGGCTAAGAGCGTACGAGATTTAAAAGAAACATATGAATTAGAATTATTACAAACTCTAAAGGATTCAGGATTGAGTTCAGAGGATATTTTGGATGGAGCGGTAGACATGAATGGGCGAGAATATAAATCGTTTCATGAAATATTGGATCAAATTTCAAAATAATAAATAATAATAGATTTTTAAAAAAGGTTAAAAATATGGAAGAAAAAGAAAAGAAAGATATTACAATTTCATTAGAGGAATTAAGCGAATCTAAACCAGTTGAATGTTTAGGAGAAGTATGCTGTGCTGATACAGGACCTCCATCTAGCGTTATTACTTTAAAAATTAGAGGGCGTCCTGATGATTTGCGATTAGGCCAACCATTAATAATCGAGACGGAAAAACTGCTTTATTACACATTAATCATGAGACTTTATTATCCTAGTAATGAGTTAGCAGAGCGATTAGCTAATTCTCCTTTTACAGGCTTACTTCCTCCTCCCCAGATAGAAGGAGTACGAGGAAAAGAATTTTATGGCCTTGCAGATCTAGGCTGTCTTAGAATATTACCCAGTAAATCTATTGAAGAATTAGAATATCAAGAACTAATGCGTCAATTTGATACAATACCTCCTATATTCTCTATTGGGAGAGATGCATCAGAAGAAGAATTTCAAATAATATATAAAACTACTGAATATTCCGATCCGATTGGAAAATTACGGGGATTTAATTATGATGTGCCTATTGATTTTAAGTTATTGGTAGAAAAGCCATACGGTTTATTTGGGAGAACAGGTATTGGAAAATCGATATTAAATAAAATTTTGTGTCTATATATTTTGAAGCATAATGTGTCCCAACTTCTACTATTCGACATGCAAGGCGAATATGGCTTGATTTCTCGTTCAGATAAAACCAAGGGCCTCGCATACTATTTTCAAGAAAGGATACAAATCTATTTTTTAGGAGAAATAGATAAAAAGAATAAGGTTATAGATGGATCAGAACAACTGATTATTTATAAGGACAATATTTTATCAGGAGACATTATTGCCAGCGCCCAAAATCTTAATGAACCTTCAATTAACACCTTAATTCTTATAGAGAATTTGCTTAATGATAAAATATTGCATTATGACAACTTAATTGATGCCATTAACAACATTAAAACTGCAGAAGTCCAGGAACACCGTTTAAATAATTTATCATTAGGTGCCTTACGCAATCGTATTATTCCTTTTGAAAGGTATAATTTTCTTAAGAAACGAGGGGATAGTAAGCGTGAAGATAGCATAGAACACATGTTCAAAAAATTATTGGAAGGAAAGTCTATAGTAATTGATTTTGGAAAATATGGAACTAACACTCACCTATACTTATTTGTAGCCAACATGATCACTCGTCGGTTGTATCGAATGTATTCTCAGCGAGAAGACGAGACCTTACCTCCTTTAGTGGTTATTGTTGAAGAAGCACATAAATTCCTAAAATCTCAGATTATACGTCATACGATTTTTGATAGCATTGCACGTGAAACGCGAAAATTTCAACTAACGTTAGCGTTTGTGGACCAAAGACCCTCTCAAATTGATGAGGAAGTGTACTCTCAGATTGCCAACACGTTTGTTATGCACATGAATGATGATAAAGATATAAAGCGAGTTATTCAAACCCTACCAGATTCTAAAAAATGGGGAGGGATTATATCTGGACTTCAGAAACGGCAATGTTTTGCAAGAGGTGATGCACTCGCAGTCGCATCTGTAGTAGACGTATTGAATTACAAAGATGAGAAACTTATGAAAAAATTATTAGGAATTAAGAAACCCCTCTCTGAAACGTTAAAAACTATAGAGGATTCTGATTTAACCTCTTTAGGGAATAATAGATAATAAGCTAAAAAATTGTAATAGATTATGACTAAAATATATTTCATTGGAGACATACATTTTGGAAAGAACTATCCTTATAATAAAATTTATGAGCTTAATATTTCGGAGCGAAATTTAGACATTATAAATACTTGTAAAAAAATTATAACCAGTGCTTGCCAAGAACCTGCCGATCTTGTAATTTTTTTAGGTGATCTCTATGATAGGCAAAATATCTCTCCGACTATTAGAAGAATTATACGAGAAGAGCTATTTATTCCACTTAACAATTCCCAAATTCCTACCATAATTATTGGGGGAAATCATGATTCTATTAGAAATCCTAAACGAGGAGCCGACATTCAAGAACTCGCAAATTTTCCTAACGTAGAGGTTTTAACCGAATTTACCCACAAAATTATCGACTCTAATGGAATTAAAATAGGATTTCTGTTTTTGCCATACATCCACTTTGATGTGTTAATTAATATGGCAAGAGCCAGCAATATTCCTATAGCGGAGGGATTGGATAATTACATAGTTGCGCAACATATTATTAAAAACTATATTAAACAAATCTATACGACAAGATTAAGGAACTGCGAAAAACGGATATTAGTAGGTCATTATTATTTAAATGGAGCAAAAATTCGGGAAACCAATAACCCTTCCATGATCTATGGAGAATTTACGTTTACTAAAGAAATGATTCAAAAAGAATTATTCGATTTGGTAATTTTTGGCCATGTCCACCTAAAACAATCTATGTGGGACGATGAGCGAATTGTTATTCCCGGTTCAATAGATCGAATCGATATGGCTGAAAGAAACTCTGATAAGTTCTATTGCACGTATGAAATTGAGAAAGATAATTTAAAGTTTCATTTGATAGAAACCCGCCCCATGATTCAAGACAAGATCGTAATCCCCGATGATACAGATGATTTAACAAAATATATACTTGAGAAATTACCTGGAAAAGAAATTGTTCAAGATGCTATATGCAGAATTTATATTAACCCTCCTAAAGGGAAAGAAGTGCAAATCGAAAAGAAACAAGTAGAGGAATATTTCGCTACTTCATTCCATACTGACTTAATTTATACCGAGCGGCCATCTAAAGATGATCCTAAATTACGTGATATTAATCTCGATTCCAAGGGATTGTTTTTAGATTTTTTAGAACAAAAATATCAAGATCACAAACAATATTTAGATTTAAAATCAAAAGGATTAGAATTAATTGAAAAACAGATACAGCTAATTGATCTCACGGCGAAAGGCTCCTTATCCATAAGATCAGTAGATGTTCAAAATTTTAATAACTATGGAAAAGGATCTAACAAGATAACTTTTGGAGAAGATTTATATGTAATAAAGGGACCAACCGGTTCAGGAAAGTCCTCTATTCTAGACGCAATTACATTCGCATTATTTAAAAAAAGCGTTCGCAAGGATGTTGGATTAAAAATCGAAGAAATATTATATAAAGATGGTTATGTAAAATTAGAATTATATATAGGGGAGAATTTGCTCTTTATCCATAGGGGTCAAAAAAATCCAAAATTAGAAGTAAAGCTCAACAGGAAACCAATTTTTCAGGGTTTAAGTATCCCTGACAAAGAAAACAAGCTAGAGGAGATGGTGGGATATGATTATGAGGGGTTTACTTCTTCGTTCTTTATACGTCAAAAAGAGCTTCAAATCTTTTCAGATATAACATCCAGTGAACGTCAAGAGCGTCTTATAAAATTGTTTAAATTAAAACTTTTTACTGATATTTATAACAAATTAAAAGATACTATAAACGATTTTATCCGGACTCAAGATAGAATGGAAGGTAAAATATCCGGTCTTGGTAAACGGGTGGGCGAGATTCCCGAAAAGGAGCGCGAACTCCAAGAGATGAAAGAGAAATATAACATAAAAGCTCAGGTTAAAGAAAAATTGGCAAAGGAAGTGCAAACTATAAAGACAGACCTTGATAAAGTACAGCAGGACGCTTTGAAATTCTCGAGTACTAAGGAGCAAATAGAAGAGACTCAAAAAAAGAAAGATGATGAGTTGGAAAATATTGAAACATATAAGAATCAGCAACAAGAAATTCTGACACTTAAAGAACAATTACAAAAAATGCCAGATTATAAGAAAAAGAAAAAAGAGTTAGAACAGCAGAAAACTCTCTGGGAAGAAAAAAATTCTAAATTTGACAAAATAAAGATTGAAATCTCTAAGTACTTAAACCTTATATCCCAAGCTAAGTCTCAATATAATGAGCAATTGGAGTCTATTTCAAAAGACTTAGCTAATAAAAAAGCACGACTAAAAGATTTAGAAACGGATGTAACCAGAGAAGAGGCATTTAATCTTATTAGGGATGAGGGAACCCTTACTGAGCGCCTAAATCGATTAACTAGGGTAGAAATTCCGTTAGCCAAAAAGTTTAAAGATGAACCCTCAATTAACGATTTTAATTCTGAGGTTACAAAAACGGAGAAGGAACTTAGTATAAATAAACCAAAACAACAAAAAATTACTAAGGATATCTTTTTAGTAGAAGAACTTTCAATAAATCACAAGCAATTGCGATCAAAATTTCAATTAATAGAACAAAAAAGAGACGAAATTATCACTTCCTATAATAATTGTATAAAAAAGTTGAATGAATCTCTTGTAAAAGAAAGTTTAACAGGTGATTTTAAGGAAGTCTTAACGAAAATTAGTAACAAGTTGAAAAAAATTGAGGAAGAACAGAGTCGGAGAGAGGAACTAGAACAAAAGATATTTCAAACCAAAGATTATTCGGTGTTAATAGAAAAAACACAAAAAGATCTTATAGAAATAGAAATCAAATTAAATAAGTTAAAGGAAAAAGCTTCCAAGCTAAAAAACGCTCATAAAAAATATTTGGAATTGACTAATACTTTTGACACAAAACAGAAAGAACTTCATGAGCTTGAAAAAGAATTAAGTGGAATATTGGTAAAATTAGAATATCAAACAAAAGAGATCGAAAAATTAAATGAAGAAAAATCCAAGATTGCTAGTATTCAAAGAGAAATTACAAAGCTAAAGGAAAATATTGTTATGAATACTCTATTACGGGAAGAGATTTTTCATTCTAACGGAGTTCCAAAATTTGCTATAGAAAAGATTTTACCTGCAGTTTCGATTCGAGCTTCGGAGATTCTTAGCGATCTTACAGACGGAAAATATAGTCAGATAAGTTTTAGACCATTGACAGGATCTCGAGTAGGGTTCGATATTATCGTTTTCGATGGGGAGTGTGAGCGAGATGCAAGTAGTTATTCAGGTGGAGAGAAGACTCAGATTAACGCAGCTATTCGATTTGCTATTATGGAACGAATTGCGGAAATTCCTGACACCTCTGGGGCAGTATTTCGTAAATCCAAAACCCTTTTTATAGATGAAGGCGATTTAGGTACATTAGACGATGAAACATCTCGTCAGAGATTCGTAGAGAAAATATTAGAGATGAAATCTATATTTAAAAGTATTATTTTGATAACTCACCTTGAGGATGTAGCAGAACAGTTCCCCAATCGAATTCTTGTTGGCTGGGATGTCGAAGGAAAATCAAAAATATTTTCATCATAAACAAGCATTATTTGAGAGATAAAAATATTTCCGTCCTTATGATAAGATTTCAAACATTCGTTTTTAAACTTTCACTCATTTCTGATTTACTAAATCAAATTCAGCTAAATTCACTTATTTCTTGTTTTATATAAAATTTTATTACTAAGAGTATGATAATTAAGATTGTAATCAAAGATTTTTTATTTTTTAATTTAAAAATTCGAGAAATTCAATCTAACCTAGAAAAGTCTAAATAATCATGCCCGAAAGTAGCGTTATTTTAAATGATATAAACAAGGTATTTATTCCTTGTAGAACTGTTCTGGAAATGGAAGCCTTAACTTCTCTATTATTAGAACATTATAATTATGATATGATAAAAGAGATTCCCAAATCCCAACCTACAAGCCAATCACTTATAGAAGTCTTTAAGGTAGTGGACATTGAACCATTAGAACGAATTATCGAATATTTTATTGATGTTGTGGTAAATAGATTAAAACCAATAGTGATGTATGAAAGAGATCATCATGATAGATTCAGGATGGGAAATGTAGTAGCATATACAAAAACAAGAGTTTGCCTATACCTTGCCCTCCATCGATTAAAGCTAAAGTTCCTCATTATTAAAGACTTCATGGATAAATTTAAAGAAAATGGTTTTCAGTTAGATGAATCTCAAGATGAAGGCTATAGAACGTTTCTTTCAGCATTTCATAAAGAATATACAGAAAAGAACATTATGAACCTAAAACTTATGCTTTCTACAAAAAGAGTTTCCGAACGAGTGAGCCAATTGCTTGACATTAAAGATACGATTACTAATGAGGATATCATACAAGCTTTAACCTTTAAAAAGTATCTAGATGATAAAAATCGAGTGAAATTCATAATGAGAGAAATCAAGGCTTCGCTATTTGTATGTAAAGTAATGCTAGCAAAAATAGATGTTCTTAATCCTTTTGCTATTGCTAGAGAAACTATGGTTGATACTGAAGATATAATGATTAGCCAAGATTTCATCCCAGAGCTTATTCCAGCAATTTCTAAATGTCTCTCAGAAAACCAAAATGATCAACTTAGTGATTGTTTCAGAGCTTATGAGTTTATGATGAATAGTATATTAGAAGGAATCAACTACGCGATTAAAGTCGCTTCTGGTGGCCAAATTGTATTGGATCTCAACGCGACAATCTATAACACGGGAAACATCTTCAGTTTTTAATATTAAATAATTTTCAGAAATTTTTTGCTCTCTCCATTTTTTGTTGACTAAATGTAATGATTTTCTTTATAAGATTATCATTCACATCCAATGGAGCAAATCGATAAGTTTCTTTGATATAACCTTTTTTAAGTGCCTCATTATATATTTCTGCACCAATTTCGGTCCTGATTATAGTGGTTGTATTATTTTCTTGAGATCCCAACCCTCCAAAAGATAAATCAGCATATACATTAGAAAAATCAGAGCAAGCTTTGCATGCGGGTCTAACAAATTCGTCAACTTCTGAAAATGAAAAATGTTTTTGTCCAATATCCTTTATAGAAATGATTATATCGTCCCGGATATTCATTTTTTCAAGCTTATTAAACTTAAAGTTGAATTTCTCTTCCATTTTTTTTCGATCTTCATCATTAAAAGAAAAGTTTAAGTTACAGAATAATCCTAAAGTGTATTTAACTATATGTGCGGGAATGATGCTTAATTGTTGCATTTTTCTAATAGAATGAATTTGACAAGGAGTCCCTACTATTGCAATGTTTAAAAGATCGGAATCAATCAAATCTTTTAATTTAGTGTTAGTTGGGATAAATGTATTGTATTTTTCTAATCCAATAACTTGTTTTGAGAGATCATAATATGAACCCGCAGCTTGAATAAGATCTTCTTTAGATGTTGCTAAAAATGGTACTCTGTTAAATGGACCTTGTTTTTTGCATACAATAGCACCATCAATCAAACTACTATCTAAAAGATAGTTCAATACAGATGTGACCACCCCACCATCAGTCGCTTTTTTAGCGATCTCTTTAGATGTAGCTGAGCTTGATGTAATAAATCTCCAATTGCCTATAGGAGGAGTATATTCAAATTTATCATTTAAAAGATCATTAAGAACGTGAGTTTGTGGGCAAACGTAATAACAAAATCCACATTCCTTGCAATTCTCTTTATCCTTATATATCGGAGGTCCTGATTCTGGCATCATAATGGCTCCAATATCTCCAGCTGAGCAAAAACTAACACAACCTCCGCATTCTCCACATAAACCTTTTTCATGAACATCCTTTATTAAATCTTCAAATGTCTTAACCATTTTAATTACACACAACAGTTTTTCTATTTTTAATATTCATTTGGTAATTTTTTTAATTCTGCTAATGAAAATACAGGGCCGTCTAGACACACATATTTATTTCCTATATTACATCTCCCACACTTTCCAACTCCGCATTTCATTCGCATTTCTAATGAATTTAAAATTTGCTCATCTCCAAATTCTAACTCTTCAAGAACAGCAATTGTAGTCTTTATCATGATAGGAGGGCCACATACGACTGCAATAGCATTTTTAGAAGATGGAGACACTTCTTTTACAACAGGGGCGACAAAACCCACTTTTTTAGTCCAACCCTCCTCTTCACGATCAATTGTGAGTACTAACTCAATGTCATCTCTTTTTTCCCATTTTTCTAAATCGGATTTGTATAAGGTCTCCCCTGAATCACGATTACCGTATATAACGGTTAATTTTCCATACTTATCCCGGTTATCTTTATGTAATATATATTCTGTAAGCGAACGCAATG
>SDNW01000083.1 GCA_004524725.1 Promethearchaeota archaeon | reverse complement strand
TTGTATCATCTGCGGGGATCGTATGCGAAACTTGGCATATTATCCACAATATGGATGGTTATGCTCTTTATGTGAGTTAGATTATAAATAAAGTGATCCAGTACTTTTTCAGAATATTGAGTAGATTTCATATTTTTATACTCACCTAATTTTTTTGTTTTAATATTTCAGGAGGGGTTAGAGGCGACATTTTTCTCAACCGATTTACAATTCCTGGTAATTCTTCTATTAATTTATCAATATCTGATTCTTTTGTAGTTCTTCCTAACGAGACTAATAAACTACCGTGAGCCTCCTCATGGAGTAGACCCATCGAAATAAGCGTATGTGATGGCTCTAAAGTTTTTGAACTACATGCAGAACCAGTAGCAGCAGCTATATTGTGTTCTTTTAAACCTAATATCAAAGATTCACCTTCAATATAGTCAAACCTGAAATGAGCATTATGTGGCAGTCGTTTTGTAGGGTGTCCATTCAAATAAGATTTTGGAATTGTCTCCAAAACATTTTTTATCAATTTATCCCTCATTACTGTAAATCTTTTAGCTTCTATATCCATTTCTCGATTCATTATCTCTGCGGCTTTGCCGAATCCAACGACACCTGGTATATTTTCAGAACCGGAACGCAAACCTTTTTCTTGTCCCCCACCAATAATGATTGGATTTACACGGACTCCTTTTTTCAAATAAAGAGCCCCAACACCTCTAGGACCATAAATCTCGTTTGAAGAAAGTGAGATTAAGTCTATAGGTAGCTTTTCTACGTCAATAGGGATAACGCTCTCACTTGGAACGGCATCGGTGTGAAATAAAATATTATGTTCATTTGTTATCTTGCTGATTTCCTCAATTGGTTGAACTGAACCGACCTCATTACTCGCTGTAGTAATTGAAACTAAAATAGTCTCGTCTGTTATTAGCTTTTCCAATTTATCTAAGCGAATTATACCATACTGATCCACAGCGACTTTACTAATCTTAAATCCTTGTTTTTCTAAATATTTAGCAATGTTATGAATCGATATATGTTCAATTTCTGAAATAATGATGTGTTTTCCTTTCTTTTGATACCTTAATGCCGCACCAATTAAAGCTAAATTATTTGATTCTGTTGCTCCTGAGGTAAAAATGATATCAGAAGCATTTGGAGCGTTAATAAAGTCAGCAACTTTCTTTCTTGACTCTACTAATACATCAGTTGCTATATCTCCATCGCAATGTAAAGACGCGGGATTTGCAAATCTTTCCCTAAAATAGGGTATCATTTCTTCTAAAACACGCTCATCTACCGGTTTTGCTGCTTGATTATCTAAGTAAAAACTCATCGATATCTCCTCATTAACCTATTATTTTTTCTTTTTGAAATAAAACACTAAATCCTCTCCATCCTTAAAGAATTCCAAGATTTCAGTGTCGGTTCTTTTTGCCCATCGAGTCAAATCTTCTTCTGCAGCGGGATCATCTGCCAATACCTTTAAACATTGACCCACTTCAAGTGACTCAGAAAGGTTTCGTACCTCAAAAAGCGGTTCTGGGCAAAATAAACCTCTAGTATCTAGTTCCTTATCATATTTTATTTGTTTTTTTTTATCAGTCAAAGTGTAAACCTCCTTAAATCTCTATAACTTATAACTCGCCTTATACAATTAAAGATTCTTATTATAATTTAATGACAAATCAGATTTAATTAAAACAGAAAATAAAATAGGTTAATAATCGGTATTATAAAATATAAACTAAGGAATATTGTTCTCAGTTTGAATCAATTAGAAAGAGATATTAAAAAAAGAAAAAGTTTAAACCCCAGCTAATTTCTTAATATGCTTTACACCATCAACAGCATCTTCCGCAAAATCATCCGCTCCCAGTTTCTTTGCCAATTCCATATTTAGGGGAGCACCACCGACTATCAACTTCACTTTATCTCGAAGACCTGCCACTTTTAATGCCTCATCAACAACTTTTATTTGTTCCACCGTCATAGTGAGTAAGGAGCTAAGAGCAATTATTGTTGCACCTGTCTCTTTAACTTTTTCTACTATAGCATTTTCATCTACATCCATTCCGAGATCATAAAGTTCGAATCCTGAGCTTAAAAGTAGTGATCCAAGAATATTCTTACCAATATCATGATTATCGCCCTTTACAGTTCCTAATATTATTTTTGTCTTCTCTTGTGACGAATCAGCTGCAGCTAAGGCTGGTTGCAAAACTTTAAAAGCTTCTTTCATGGTTTCTCCAGCTAAAACGAGTTCTGTAAGGTAATATTCCTTTTCTTCATATCGTCTTCCAACTTCATCCATCCCCTTTGTTAAAGCGTTTAAAATCTCAAATGGATCCTTTCCATCTCCATCCAGTGCCTCTTTTACGGCATCTGCAATATCATCAACTTCTAATTCGATAATGAGTTCCGTTAACTTTTCAAATTCCACCAAAATTTATCCCATTTTATATATATTACATAGAATTATACTTTAGATTTTATAAATCTTAAAGTTGTTTAAATTTTTTTAGACTATTTTTTCTATATTTGACATTTTTGACAAATGAGTATTATTCAAGCAGATAAAATGCCGATTAAGAAACATACAAAGATGAAATTTAGAGATTTAATCATAATTTTTTGAAAAAGAGAGTAGAAGGAAGCGAGAAAATCAAAAACCTAAGTGCAGGTTTAAGATTTTGGGATAAAATTTAGGTATTTTTACCATTTTTAATTAGGAAATTAGGGGATATTATATTTTTACACGAAAAATATCGTGTTATTTTCACGCTTCCCTCTAATCACATATATTACAAATTCATATATAAACTTTTTTTTCAAATTTTTTATAATTAATATTCTGCTTTATTTGAAAATCTATAATTAACATTTTAAAGGAGTTATTATTATTTAGAAAGGAATCTCGTCAAGTATATAGTGTGAAATATAAGATGTCAAAAAGAATAATGGATGAACAAACACTAAAAGATGATAATGAAATATCAGAGCTTATCTACGATAAAAACGTAATAATCGTCGCACAAAATCTCACTAAAGACTATGAAATCGGGGAATATGTAGTTCGAGCGGTTGATAAAGTCTCATTAGATATAATAAATAATGATTTTATTGTGATCAAAGGTCCATCGGGAGCGGGAAAGACCACCTTACTGAATCTTTTAGGGGGGTTAGACAGTCCAAACTCAGGAACTATTATCTCAAATGGTGTAAAAATCACAGATATGAAGGAAGAGAGTCTAGCTACGTTTCGATTAATCAATTCGGGCTTTATCTTTCAAAATTATAACTTAATTAGTACCTTAACCGCTGAAGAGAATGTTATGTTCCCCATGAGTTTGACGGGGATGAGTTTAAAAGCCCAGAGAGAAAAAGCAGTTTCCTTATTAAAAAAAATCGGACTTGGAACCCGTAGAGAACATCTCCCCTTTCAATTATCTGCTGGAGAACAACAAAGAGTAGCAATTGCTCGTGCTCTAGCTAATAATCCTCCATTAATCTTAGCGGATGAACCTACCGCGAATCTAGATAAAGATACCAGCATTTTCATAGGAGAATTATTCAAAGATATGAAAGAAAATGAAAAGACTATCGTAATTGCCACCCATGATGATTATTTGATCGAACTTGCAAATAGAATTATTAATTTTGAAGATGGAAAAATAATTAACGAAGAGTATGTCTAATAAAAGCGCTTTGAATCTCTGAAGGTGATTAAAAATTTCTCTTGATTTTGCGATAAAGGATTTTTCTCGTAAGAAAGATATCTCTTATCCTTACCTAGTGGTGGTGATCTTAATAATTTCGGCTACTGAGTTTTTAATATATTTTAGTTCCTCCATTGGGCTAAATTCCTTCATTCAATATAGTTTTTTGAATCCTTACTTCTTTTCAGGAGGTATAAATATTATATATTCTAATTTTAACAATTTAATTATCATTTTAATGCTGATCTTAGCGTTTATCGTAGTTGTCGTGATAAGTAGCACCATAATACTTTCAAAAAAGCGGGACATCGCAATAATGAGGGCTTTAGGGTCATTACCTCGTAAATTATATAGTTTTTATTTAACCGAAATATATGTTATCTTCATTATTGCTTTTTTCATAGGGGTTTTTATCGGCATTTTCTCGTTTTCAATCTTCACCTCCCTATTGAATCTTACTAATCTTACGGTTCTATTTCAGTGGGATTTTATATATACGCCAATTTTATTTTTTTCTTGCATGGCGGGCATCTTCGTTGTACCTGGATATATATTAAGAAGAATTGGTAATCAAAAAATTGTGAGGAGTTTTTCGAAAGATATCCCTTATGATTATAGCGCATCGAAAGGAATTAAATTTATTCCTAAATGGATTTCATCAATTGGATTGAATTTTAAAATCTCTGTCATTAACACTATTAGAAAAAAAGGAGAATTTAAGAGATATCTTGTGGTTTTTTCTATCATTTCGATTATCCTTTTTACTTTAGGACTCGGGACGATTGTTTTATATACTTCATCCTATAATTGGGTAAAAAAATCACAACCAGAAAACCTTATAGTAATAGGGCATCAAGATGTAATCCATAATTATTCTTTGATGTATGAAATGTTTCAGAATCCAGATATTTTAGTGGAAAATGGTAGTATTAATTTTCTTCAGCAACATTATTTATTTAATACTACTGCCCTTGATAATTTAACTACTATATCTGAAATCCGCTCGCAAGAATTTCGCCTTATTAACTTCTTTCAAGCTGAAGAAATACCGGGGGTTCATCTATATGAAGATGGAAGATATCTCTGCATAGGTCAGGATAGGGAAGGAGTCTTTCCTGTTATCGGAGTCAATCATAGCGATATCCTCCAAAACTTCGAAATTGAAGGAGAATTTATAACACAGCAAGGAGTATCAGATTACTATGCGGTAATTGGAGATGGTTTAGCATATAACTTTTTCGATTTTCCTCTTGATCAAGCTATTTTTTTTGATGAAATGAACGATGTTTTCGAAATATCTGGAGTAATTATTGATAGTTTGTATAGTGGTTATGCAAGTTATATTAATATCGATAAATTTCGTGAGAAAATGAACTTAACTTCAAATCAGGTTAATTTAGCATTTATTGAACTAAATTCGGAGGCAAATGACAATGTCCGAGAACAATTAGGAACTATAATAGATAATTCTCTGGGACAAGAATTTAGTTATCTACAAATGGATCCGATATTTACCGAGAATCTTAACTTTATCTCAAATTTAAGTTTGATTCCTTCTATTTTAATCGTAATAATGAGCGCAGTCGCAATTGTTTCTCTTTATAATTATCAAAAAGGTGGAATAATGGACAAAGTAAAAGATTTCTTGATAATGAGGGCTATTGGTTCTAAAGCTAAATCCATAAGAAAGATTTTATTTTTAGAAGCTTTATATGTGATAATTCCATCGCTTGGGTTGAGTTTAGGAATAGGAATGATTTTAAATTCAATAGTCTTATTTGAGAGAGTAAATTTACCGGATATTATTATTCCTTTCTCGCTTATTGGGCTTTTATTTTCCATTTTTGGGCTATTTAATTTCTTAAGTCTTTTTCCTGTAATGAAAAAACTTAAACTATTTACAGTGAAGGATTTCGAAATGTATTAGAATATGATTTTATGAAAAAGATTAAAAATATTATTAAAGATGTAACTTATATAAAGAAAATTTCAACACTATTCCTATCAATCAAACATGACGGAAGAAGATAATTTGAAAAAGGAAATTGAAAGTTTAAAGCGGGAATTAGATAATAAAAATGGAGAAATCACTGATTTACTCGATAAAGTCGAATACTTAGAAGATGAGATCATGAAATTAGAGCAATTGATTCCTGATAAAAAATCAAAAAAATCGAAAAAAGGAAAACAATCAAAATTATCAATTGAATTAGAAGTAAAAGAAAAAGAGATTAGAGATTTAAAAGATCGAATGGGTTTTTTGAGAAAGGAGAAGATTGATGTTCAAAAAGAATTAGAATCCATTAAAAGTTCAGAAAATAGCCTCTCCTCCGTCATAAGGGTTGAAGATTTAAGGGATAAACAACCACTTAATATTCTAGTTAAAGAGTTACAAGATAAAATCAATAAACAAGAATCAATAATTAAAAGGTTCAAAAGATCCGGAAATGGAGAAATTGAGAACAATACAGAGTTAATTGAGGAAAAAGAGAAAGAAATAGAAAATCTCAAAAGAGAAATCTCAAGTTTAAATCGTAAGTTGGAAGAAGCAAAATCTAGTGATGAGAGTAAATCTTCAGAGAATATAACGAAAGTATTATTGAAAGATCTCCAAGAAACTCTTACAAAAGTTAAAAGGCAAAATGAAGAGTTAAAAAAGAAATTAAAACAATTCGAGAGCCTAAGTTCAAGTGAAAAAGATGAAATTACAACTAGCTCATTAACTCAAGAACTAGCTTCAAAAAATAAACAGATTGAAGATTTAAAAGAACTAATCACTTCTTTAAAACAATCTAAGGAGCCACAACCCTTAGAACAAGTTGTAGAAGAATTGCAGAGCAAACTCAACAAAGCAAAAACAAGAATCCAACTTTTAGAAAGTCAACCCAATGTCTCCACACTCCAAAAATCATCTATTAATGCTAGTTTCCCAAGAGATGTCAATGGGAAACTAAAAATTCAGCGAGAAATGGCTAGTTTTTTACAGCAAAAGTTGGATGAGGCACAAAGAAACTTGACGGTTAAGGAAGAGGAGATAGCCACTATAAAAAATGAGGCAATTCGAATTAAAAAGAGTTATGAGCTTTTAGGAAATCAGATAAAGCAAAAGGATTTACTTATCTCCGACTTAAAGAATGAATTGAGTCAAGTGAGTGCTAAAAGTCAAACTCTTACTAGTGGAAATGTCGAAGAAAATTCAGATATTGCATTGAGAGTTGAAGAACTTAAAAGTGTTATCGAAGATTTAAAAAAACAGAATGTTCAACAAAGATTAGAAATATCCCAGCTAAGAAAAAGTACATAATCTAATGATTTTTAATGGAACTAATTATTCTAGGATCATCCGCTGCGATTCCCGTACAAGAACGTAATTTACCTGCAACCGCATTAAAGTATAAAAATGAATTGATTATATTTGATTGTGGCGAAGATATTCAAAGAGGACTCATTAATGCTGGCCTAAAATTCAATAAGCCTTTAAAAATTCTGATTTCCCATTTTCATGGGGATCATATTATCGGTCTTCCAGGGCTCTTATTCCGCTTCGGACTTATAGATAGAACTGCACCCTTATTTGTATTTGGCCCCCCAAATCTTTTTCTTTATCTGTTTCTGCATAGAAAAATATTGGGACTTAAAGCTCCTTATCCACTTAAAATTTTTGAAATTCATCATAATCAAAACAAGTTAATTGAATTCGAAGGATTAGATTCTGATCAAGCTTTAAGTGAATCTAGCTTAAAAAATAATATAATTTATGAAGATGACAGATATTATCTTAAATATACTTTAGTGGATCATTCAGTCTTAACCTATGGCTATGCTTTTATTGAGAAACCACGAAAGGGAAAGTTTAATCCCGATCGGGCAAGAGAATTGGGAATACCAGAAAGTAGAATTTGGACTAAACTTCATGAAGGTCAAATCATTGAGTTTCAAGGAAAAAAAATCGATCCCTTGAAGGAAGGGATTGTTGGACCAAAAAGGCAGGGCAGAAAAATAACTTATTCTGGAGATACTGCCCCTTGTAATGATCTAGTAAAGCTAGGTGAGAATTCAGATATTTTAATACATGAAGCAACATTTTCCCAAAATTTAACTGATATTGCTATAGAAAAAAAGCACTCAACTTCCATAGATGCTGCAATCATAGCTAAAAAAATGAATGCAAAACAACTTATTTTAACCCATATTTCTTCCAGATATCAAGAAGACGCAACACAATTGCTAAAAGAAGCTAAAGAAATCTTTCCAAATAGCATATTAGCTAAGGATCTTCTTCGAATCGAGATTAAATAATTTATATTGATAAGAGAACTAAGTTTTAAAAAAGGAATTAAAAAAAAAGGATAACTATTGACCTCCCGCGATATGAGGTAATATTAAGACATCTGAATCTTCATTGATTACAGTATTTTCATCTGCTTTCTTGCCATCAACAAGGATTCCAAAATATTTACCTTCCAGGTTTAATTCTTTAAGCAAATCTTTAACCAACATCTGCTTTTCGGTCTTAAATGTTTCATACAAACCCGTTTCTAATAATTCAGCAATTTGTTTAATTAAAACCACCTATAAATTTTTCTACAATTTAATTATTTAGAATTAATATAATTAAAACTGTTTTCATATTTAAAACTATTTCTATAATTCTAAAAGTGTCATTCTGATTATTATTTCAGTTTATTTGTATACAAAATTCACTCTATGCTACTACCATCTTAAATTGTATGATGTAGAGACAAGATAAATGATACCTTTTGAACTTTATGGTCAAAAAAACATTCTTTTTATGTAGTTATTAATTTTAATGCATAAATCGTTATTTTTTCAAGAAGGGTTGATTTTAAATTCTTCAAGAAGATATCTACAGTGATACAAGAGAATATCTGGAGCAATTAAGTGTAAAACTCTCAGAAGCTGAGGATATTAGAAATCTGAGAGAAAAATTTGCTTTGCTCTTAAATATAACGGAAGATGCAAGAGCATATGCCAATGATTTGGCAGAATCAAGAGAATTTGAAGAAGCAGCAGAATTTCTATGTGCTGCAGCAGAAATCATCGAAGAATTAAACTCCTCTCAAGCATATAAGTTATATAAGCTATCTATTGATTTTTGGGAAAAACAAATCAATGAATATAAAATACAAGCTAAAATCCATGAAATAGCAGAAATCTATAAGCGATTAGCTGATCTATATTATGAAAAATTTAAGAATAAGAAATTAGAAAAGAAACATATTTTAAATGCCATAAGTTATATACGCCAAGAATGTAAGCTTTTAAAAGAATTCAATGAAATCAGAAAATTACTTCAAAATTATCAAAATCTTGCAGAACTTTACCTACGAATTTCGTATCACAAAAAAGCGATACGATATTTTAGTTTAGTTATTAATATCGCGAAGGAGTATCTTTTTTTCGATTTGTTATCATACTCATATCAGCAGATAGCTCAATCTTATGAAGAATTAGGAGAGATAAAGAAATCAAAAGATCTAATTTCTGATGGAATTGAATTTTTCAATCAAATCTATGAAACTTATGATGAAAAAAATGATCATCTCGCTTTATCTCAAATTTGTCACGTACTCAAGAAATTATACAAGTTAATCGATGATGAGGATCAATTCTTCAATTTTTCGAAAAAAGAAGCGGGATCGTATATCAATTTAGCGGAAAGTATTATCAAGAAAGAAGATAATTTTCAAAAAATTGCTGGCTATTATCGTGGAGCCGCATTATGCTATCAAGAAATTAATAACAACTTAATTGAGTCTGCCTCATGTTTCATATTAGCTGGAAACTATTCTGAAAGGATCGAAGATTACAATAATGCAGGGGCCGATTTCTTTAATGCTGCAATCACTTTTAGGGAGCTAAATAATAATGAGCTTTCCTATAAGCATTTTATCAAGGCTGGGGACTGCTATTGGAAAATAGGAAACGTAAATGACTCCACTGAGAGCTATCTAAACGGTTATGATATTGCGGTTGAAGGAAATCTTGAATACAACCGTTTTGGAATCTTTAATCAAATCATTAGAGGATTAAATATTATCGCAAAAGAAGGATTAAAAAGTAAACAATTTTTCACTGCAGCTACTCTAATCTTAGAGAGCATCAAGTTTTATCAGCAATTAGATACTGCTAAAGATTTTTTAGTCAATGAAATGGTTAAAAATGTATATAAGTACTATTATCGAGCTGCGAATCTTAAAAAGATTGGATATTCTCACATTGTTCAATCCTATATTTTGGCAGCGATATCGTCTATCCTTAATGGGCGTATCGAAAAAGCAAAAAAAATTTTATCAGAAATAGAAATAAAAGGAAATACCGCCAAGCGTTATGTTGAGCTAGTCGAGATGATTATTGAGCATGTTTCCGAAGGAAAATCTATTGATTTTCACTCTTTTCCGTACCATCTTCAAAGAATTGTGGATGGTTCAGAAGAAATCTCATACCTCTTACATCTCTTTAAGGGTTATAAAGTTAAGGTATAACTTTTCATATTAAGTAAAAAATATCTCTAAAACTATACAAATATATATCTCTATAACTATATTACTATTAAATTCGATCATTATTAAAAAATAGAGAGGGTTAAGATTGAAAAAAGAATATAAAGCTGCAATCATAATAGCAGTAATATTAGTTGCAACTATGGGCATTCTGGCAGTCATACTTCCTTATTTGAAGGATAATAATGTTCAAAC
>SDNW01000082.1 GCA_004524725.1 Promethearchaeota archaeon | reverse complement strand
TCCAAGCAAGTTTACCTATTATCTCTTCATTGTTGAGAATTTCAACAAAATTTTCTTTAATACCTGCCCAATAAATTCGGTTTTTATCCATAATTTCTTTTAAATCAACTAATTCAACTAAATTTTCTAATACGATGTTTTCAGTTACGATTGTAAAATTCTCACTAAATTTTTTGGCCAAATCTTCAGGTGCACCTAAGGCTCTATCGTATAAAAACACTATTCCTAAAGCTTTCAAATATATCTCTCCCAAATAAGTTGTTTAATAATAAGAAATAGGTAAATTTTATTTAGATTTAGTTTATAGAAAATAAATATTATCGGGTAACTTATTTTTAATATCAATTCTATTATTGTAGATTTTTTTATTTTAAAAAAGGACTTGTTTTTGGTCATAAATCCTACCAAAACGCTTTTCGAAATCGTTCTATAGTCCCTTCTAGACTCTCCTCAATTTCTAATTCGAAATTTCTAAAAATACTTATATCATTATCCCAATTTTCTAATAACTGGGGAGAATATAACTGAAAGAACCTTTCGACGACATCTTCTAATTCTTCCATTACTTTCTTCTCTTTTACTTTCTTTGAAGAGTTAGCGATAAAAATTAATCCATTTTTTTTTAATATTGTATATCTTTTATTTTGTAATTCAAAATTGGATAACCCATCTTTTACAACTTCTTCTGCAAATGAGTTTAGAGCAGAGAGTAAACTTCCAAATAACTGATCATCAAAATTTTCATCATACATTCGATGAAATAATACAATTCCAGCTTCTGACAAAATCCAAATATCTTGTAAAATTTTCATTAAACTACACCAATCTTTATTTTTAATATGTAAAATAAGGAAAAAATTGGAAAATAAATTTTTACTTAAGTATAACAATTAATCTGTTCTAGGTCTTATGTATCCAAAATATGCTCCTATAATACCGAGAAATACAAATATCCACGCTAAAAAGTAAAATACCGTAAAGCCGGCCCCTCCTGCTAAAATCGTTAATCTATCGAGTAGAAAGTTAAAAGGTACCATAATAAAAAACAAAGACATCAAGCATAGGGAAAGGAAAGCTTTCTTAAATAAATCTTCCTCCGTTAATCTATATGATTGATAAGATCGAAACATAAAAGGGAAATATATCATCGTCATGAATATAAAGATAAACAGAAAAGCAATAGCGTCTAATAAAACATTACCTGGCTCATAAAGAAACAATGAACAAAGAAACGTTGTAGCAAATGTGATTATAACAATAACCCTTTCAATAGCATTATATCCTTTCTCAAAAACTTTCACTTTTAACACATAAGAAAGATAAATTGCGATTGAGAGTAATACAAAGCTTATTCGAAAATCGATTATGCGATAAATTATCCAAGAAAAAAGGGTGCCAGGGTCCGAAAGATTTCGATCCATAATAAAATCAATTCCGGAATATAAAATAAGTACCTTCGATAACCATGAAAATATAATCGCAATTGTATAGAGAAGGAAAATTAATAGCAGGTATAAGGTCAACTGATGCTTTTTTTCTAAATATTTCAATAAAATTAAAACTAAAATTATAGTTGCGCAGATAATAATAACGGACTCAAAGACCATTCCTACGAATTGAGGGTCCATATCAAACTAAAAATTGAATTTGTATTTATATATTCAGTTTCCAAAATATAAATTAGAATCATAAATTTTGTTAAGGAAATGTTCATTTTTTATCATAATGTTTAATTATTGATTTCATAATTTCCAAACCCATTTAATCTCTTGAAAATGATAATTACCGATAAAGATACCGAATTGATCATAGAAATAATAAAGAATGCAATCAAAATTACTGAATGGTTTAAAATAAAAGGTTTCCAATCATATATAAAACAAGACCAATCTCCTGTCACACTAGCTGATTTTGCTTCGCAAATTTATATTATCAGTAAATTAAAAAACAATTTTCCCGAAGATTCGATTATAGCAGAAGAGAGTTTTTCTTCTGAGGTGAATTTGAGTTCAAAAAAAATAATTTATTCGTGCTATGACGAATTAAATCTTTCCTTAAAACCTAATTTTAAAGATATATTAAATTACCGAGGTCCTGCTTCTGAAACGCGATGGTCAATCGATCCTATTGATGGAACGAAAGGATATCAGGAGTCTTTATCATATGCAATAGGAATAGGCTTAATTAGTAAAAATGAGAAAATATTTAGTATAATCGGGGTTCCTAACTATAATAACAATCAGATAGCAGTATTCTATGCCAATAAAGGTAGAGGAGCGAGAGCTTCATATGGCAATAGAGAATTTAATCCAATAAAAATAAGTGAAAAAGAAAATATTAAACAATATACCCTTTGCCATTCATTGCATTATGATGAACCATGGGTTATGGAATTAGCTAAAATAATTGGGATAAAAACATATAAGCAATTAGATAGTATGGCTAAATTTTGTATGATAGCCGATGGTTCCGCGGATCTTTATATAAAACCCATGAATGAAACTCGTTCTTTCATCTGGGATTTCTTACCTGGCCATTTACTAGTAACGGAAGCTGGGGGCATTGTTACCGATCTAATGGGAAAAATTCCGGAATATGTTAACGATAAATGCCTAATTTCTGCACCTGGTTTAGTAGTTTCAAATGGAAAATCTCATGATCAAATAATCGAGATAATTAAGAATAACCAAAATCTTTTCAATTAAAAAGCAAAACTAAACACTATAATTGTATAAAACTTAAAATATTTGTTTGAATTTGATTTACGTTTAATTCCAAATTCGATAATTTAATTCCAACTAACCTTACTTTCTTATTATTATTTCTAAATTCTTTAATTAGATCAATGATAACTCGAAGTACTTTCTCTTTATTATTTATAGGACTTTTCAAACTATGCGATCGTGTATAAGTTAAAAATCCCTCAAATCGAATCTTCAAAGTGATTGTTCGATAAATTATATTCTCTTTTTCTAACTTAAGATGAATCTTATCATTAATTTCCTCTAATTTTGATAATATTTCACTAAAATCATCTGTATCCTCATAAAAAGTTCTTTCTTTACTAATGGATTTCCGTTCATCATGAAATTCTTTAACTTCTCTGGCATCTAAACCATGAACTATATTCCAAACCCATTCTCCATTTTTTCCAAATTTTTCAATCATTTGATATAGTGGAATCTGCAGGATATGCCCGATTTTATAAATACCTTTTTTATTATAATATATTTTTGATTTTTGTCCTATACCCGGAATCTTTTTAATGTCCATATTTTTTAGGAATTCTACTCTTTCATTATCTTTAACAATAGTGACTCCATTAGGTTTATTAAAATCTGAAGCAATTTTAGCTATTGATTTACTTGAAGCACAACCAATTGATAAGCTTATACCAACTCTATTTAATATCTCTTCTTGAATCTTCTTAGCTACTTCTTCTGCTTGGTCAAATGAACTACAGATGTCTGTCATATCGAGATATGCCTCGTCAATACCCATCTTTTGAAATATTGGGGAATAAGAATTAAGAATCTTCATAACTTTTTGAGAACTTAGGTAATATTTCTCATGATTTGGTTCCAAGAAAACTCCATGAGGACATAATCTAAAGGCTTTGGATATTGGCATTGCAGAATGTAATCCAAAATTACGAGCTTCATATGAACATGTTGCAACCACACCCCTTCCTTTTCCTCCTTTCGGATCAGCCCCGATTATAACTGGCTTATCTCTATATTCTGGATTATCTCGAATCTCAACTGCGGCAAAAAAGCAATCTAAATCGCAATGAAAGATTATTCGAGGCATATAGATCAATTAGATAGCATTGAAATAAAAGATCATAAAAATAATGGTAAGATACTTTTTAAAAAAAAAGTCTGTTTAGAATTTTTAATAATACTAAAATTGATAAACTCTCTTAAATCGCTTTTAACGAATATTTTATTTAAATTGATACTTTTTATCTCTTAATGATTTTACTTTTTTGAAATGATAGCATATGGAAGACGATAATCTAATCGATATGAAAGAAGATATTGTTAATGCTGGAAGAGATTTATTTAATAAAGGTATATTAGAAAATAATGAAGGCAACATAAGTCTGAGGGTATCTAAAAAAGATGAAATGTTAATAACTCCCACTGGAAATAATTATCAAAAAATTACTGCTAATCAAGTAGTCCACATGAAATTTAATGGGACTGCACTGAGTACAGGTAAATTACCCTCAACCGAAGCTAAAATGCACGCATTAATTTATGAATCACGGCCTAAGGTTAAATGCGTTATTCATACTCACTCTACTTATGCCTCTATGCTTTCTATAATCAGAAAAAGGATTCCGATTATTATGGAAGAACAAATAATTTATCTTGGAGGATCAATTGAGATCTCACCGTATGGGGAGGCTCATACAGACGATATAGGTGAATCAGCATTAACAGCATTGAGTTATAAAAACGGAGCACTATTAGCTAATCATGGAGTTATAGTTTGTGGAAAATCCATCCAAAATGCTATAAAAAACGCCGAATTAGTAGAAAAGTTTGCAAAAGTCTATTGGGGGGCACTTCAAATTGGAGAACCTTATATCCTTGATAATGAACCTTTAGACAAATTTAGAGATATGTTTAAAAAACTATTCTCTTCTTGTCCACGGAGCATGTTAAAAGATATATAAAAAAAAAATTAATCATGCAGTTAGGCATAAGCACACTCGGACATCTTATTGATTTTACCTCCTGTAATAGCGCAATTGATTTACCAAAAAGCATATTTGAAGCAACAGAATCATGTTTAAATTACATTGAAGAAAATGGAATTGATGTAATAGAGCTTGTCATTGAACCTCAGAGTTTTCTAAGAGGAGATCAAAAACAAAATTTTATTGATCTTGTTACATCTTATTCTGTTAAGAAACAAGTGCATGGTCCATATATCGATATTAATCTCTGTTCTCATAATCCCACGATTTCTCAAGCTTCAATAGATGCTTATACTGAGACATATACTCTCTGCAAAGATTTAATGATTAATTTAATGACTATTCACCCTGGCATAGCCAATTCTATGATAGAATCCCTTCGAGAATATAATAAATTACAATTAATATCATCATTAAATATTTTAATTGACTCTATTAATAATAAAGAGTTTATTCTTTGTTTAGAAAACATGCCAAAAGATACTAACATAATGTTAAATGATGAAACCATTTCAGATATTTTTTCAAGACTAAATAGGGAAGAACTTTTCTTAACCTATGATACTAGTCATTTTTATACAAATTCGGGAAATGTCAATTATCTTTGGGAAAAATTGCATGAAAAGATAAAAAATATTCACCTTGTTGATAACTATACAAAGGAAGCAGATCCACATCCCCCACTTGGTACAGGCAAAATTGATTTTGAAAGGATAATTGAAATTATTAACAGCTTTAATTACAAAGGTTCTTTAATTATAGAATTATCTTCTGCCAAAGGATTATCCCAAAGTGTAGAATATATAACAAGGTATATATAAGTATACTGAAATTTTCTTTTCTTTCTTTTCAAAGATTCTTAAAGGTTATTAATCAATATTCTTTAATAGAGCTTATAATGAAAATCATTTCTTTACAAGTAACTGATGATTTATACGATAGATTTGAAAAAGTTAGAAATGAAAGTGGATTCACTTCTAAAAGTGAAGCATTAAGAGATGCTATTACCATATTCATTGAAAGCCATGAAAAGTTTAAAAATTTAGAGGGATACAAAATCATGGCTATTAATTTAGTATATCCATTTAAAGAACAAATCATAGATGAAATTTCAGAATTATATCACAACTTTCATTCAATAATTAAAGCAGCAACTGATTGGCGGATAGCTGAAAAGAAAATCGAAAACATTTTAGTGGTTGGAGAATTTGGATTGATCAAAGATTTTTATCAAAGTTTAGGAGGAATTCGGGAAGTTATTTCTAGTATTCATGAAATTTTAATAGATTAACTTTCAATTCAGAATCGTAATGTTAAATCAACGTGTTCGGATGGTCTCTGGGTTAGTTCACTTGTACTTATAATATCCGGGCCTGAAAGTACATAATTTAGGACATTTTCTTGGGTTATATTTCCTGACACCTCAACTAAAACTTTATCACGTAAATTATATGTTTTTAGTTGATTAACTGCTTCTTCAACCTTATCGGGTGTAAAATTATCTAACATAATGATATCTGCTCCATTTCTTGCAGCAATTAAAGCGTCATCAACTCGTTCTACTTCAATCTCAATCTTTTTTGAGAAACTTGCCACTTTTTTCACTTCTGATAAAAGTTTAGGAATATTACTATTGTAAAACTTGAGATGAGTATCTTTTAAAAGGATCATATCATCTAATGAAAACCGATGAGGATCACCACCCCCGATTATAGTCGCTTTTTTTTCAAAAAATCTTAAGCCAGGAGTTGTTTTTCGTGTACATGCTATTCTAACCGATTTATCAGATTGATTTATTATTGAAACATACTTACGTGTTGTTGATGTAATGGCACTCATATGAGCTATTAAATTTAATCCAACTCTTTCTCCTAATAAGATATTTCGTGTGTTTCCATTTAATTCTGCTATAATGTCACCTTTCTTAATTGGATCACCGTCCTTTTTCTTAAAAATTATTTTGACATCAAGCATACCGTAGAGTATTTTTAATTCTTCTAATCCAGATATATAACCAAAACTTTTAGAAATAATTTTAGCTGAGGATACTGCATCTATTGGGATAGTAGAAGAACTTACATCTTCATAGCTTGAATCTTCCTCAAGAAATTCTCTAATTTTTCTTTCAATTAAGATTCTATTATAGCTCATAAACACACAACTTTGAATTTATTTTGAGTACTATTATTATATTATGTTATTTAATTAAAATTATGCCAGATATTCAACAACTACTCATTACTAATAATGATGTTGGTCTTGAGGCAGAATATTTTCCAGCAAAAAATGACACTATTAGAACTACTACATTAATCTGCCATCCACATCCCCAGTTCGGAGGGGACATGTATAACAATGTAGTCTCACGTATCTTTAAAACATTAATCAACCATAATCTCGCTACTTTACGCTTCAATTTTAGGGGTGTTGGTAAATCTACGGGGCATCATACTGATGGTCAAGGTGAGATAAGTGATGTAAAAGCATGTATTGACTTTTTGACTAATAATCTTAATATTGATTCCATATTGATATGTGGGTATTCTTATGGTGCAGCTATTGGTTGTAGTGCTGTTAATTATTCACAAAACATTATTGGATTTGTAGCAATATCATTTCCATGGGATTTCATGGGAATTACATATAAAAAAAACTCCCAAACGAACAAACCAAAATTATTTATCCAAGGAAATAAAGATAATATAGCTCATTTTGATAATTTTTTAGAGCATTACGATGACTATGATACTCCTAAAGAATATAAAATAATTGATGGCGCAGATCATTTCTACTGGGGATATGAAAAACAAGTTGCTGAATTGGTTTATCGGTTTTATTCAACTTTATTATGATGGGATTCTAAATTTTTAATAAAATTTTCCCAAATTGGTTGTGTTCACTCAAACGTTGTTCCGCTTCACAAATTTTTTCTAAGGGATATATTTTATCTATAACTGGTTTCAACTTACCTAAAAAAATTAAATTCATCACTTCTCGAAACTCTTTTTGATTACTCATCGTGGAACCAATTATCTTAAGTTGTTTCCAGAAGATTTGTCGAAGATCTATTTCTGAAATAGGACCTGTTGTAGCACCGGGGATAACTAGACGACCTCCGGGTTTTAATAATCGAATACTGGTTTTAAAAGTTTCCTGCCCAACACTATCTATAACCACATCAACTCCCTGTTTATCTGTAATTTTAGTGTATATATATTTATCAAAGTCAGGATTCTCGACGTAATTAACAACATGTTCTGCCCCCAATTTTAGTGCTTGTTCCATTTTTTCTTTATTACTAGTTGATGTAATAACAATTGCTCCTAAAAATTTCGCAATTTGTATAGCAGCACTAGAAACGCCTCCACCTGCTCCGTGTATAAATATAAATTCTTCCGATTTCAGGTTTGCTTGAGTAGTTAACATCCTCCAAGCAGTTAAAAATGTTAAAGGCGCAGCAGCAGCAGCATTTAACTCAAGTTTTTCAGGAACTTTAATCGCATTAATCTCAGGTACTTTAAAATATTCTGCAAATGTTCCCCATTTATGTTCTCCTAGAATAGAAAAATGTTTACATAAATTTTGTTTTCCTGAAAGACAGAAGAAACATTTACCGCAACTTAACCCGGGATTTATAACCACTCGATCCCCTTCATCAAATAGAGAAACTTCCTTTCCAACCTCCTTAATTATACCGCTTCCATCACTCCCTATGACATGCGGAAGTGAAAGATTCAAACCTGGCCAACCTTTAATAATAAATAAGTCAATATGGTTAAGTGCTCCATATTTAGCATTGATTAAAATTTCATTTGATTTAATTATTGGTTCTTCTACATTTCCAACTTTCAATCGGTCTAAAGTTCCATGCTCCTCTATAAAAGCTGCTTTCATAAAATATTCAATATCATTAATCTTATTAAATATTCTAGTTCTAAGTTATAAAATCAAAATGAAATTGGATTATAAAAAATAGAATGAGACAAATCTGAAACTTGATTATATGGATGACAACTTACGCAAGTCTTCTGCTGAATTCTCAACAGCCCAGTCTAAAAGTTGATCAAAATACTTTTCAACATCATCAGAATCTGGAGCTTTGGCTAAAACTGCCAATAAGAATTGGGTTTTTTCATCAGGCATAATTATGTTACGACATACAATAAAATCATCTTGATATTTAATCTTAAGACTACTCAACTGTGATAAATCTAGTTCTTCAGAAGCTTTATAAGCAGAGTCGCTTAATAAGGAACCCATCGCAGCTACTACTCTCTCATCGATTTCATCCGATTTTTGCGAAGCTAAAACTAATCCGGTGGAAGTTGCAAATAATGATGCCCTGAAATTACCATTTTCATTGAGTTCTTTAAGAACCATCTCGAGTCTGCTAACCATAGAAATAAATCAACTCTTAATTTGATTAAATAATAAATAATATCTCCTATTTACTATTTAATTTTAACTTAATTGTTTTTATACTTTTAAATTAATTATATAAGTCGATAAAATATTATTCTCATCAATATTCATCGTGATAACACTCGGTCTGGGGATTGGTTTATTAAAACCGTGCTTTTCTGAAGGCGCTTTAGGCAGAGTAGGGCTTCCTGGGTTGATTAATAAGGTGTTATATGAAGTTCCTACAATTAATGGCTGGTGAGTGTGACCAAAAATTAAAATATTTAAATTCTTTTCTCTAAAAAAGGCTTCTAAATCTGAAGGTCTTTTATGTATCACGCCAATTCTATATTTCCCTGCATTTATCTCTAAATAATGAGGCAATTCCTCAATATTGTCAGACTCACCTCTGATAGCTTTAGTAGGAACAATGCTATTAAGTTTGTCCAGAAATTTCTTATTGCTAATATCTCCCGCATGGATAATCGCATCTACATTACGAAAAATACTTCTTATTTGTTTAAATATCAAATCTAAGCTTTCTGAATTAGTTTCTGAAGTAAAGTGAGTATCTGAAATTATCCCATACTTAACCATTAGCTATACTTACCTTTAAATTAAAATAATTCCGACTCCATAGATGATTAGGCCAAAAAGAAAATCTAATAGAATTCGTATAATTTTATCTGATGTCGTTTCTCTGATTTTCGGGTCATTTTTGAAATATTTTGAAAAATCCTTGATACCAATGGATAATCCTTCCTTAACCCGCTGGAATTGCCAGATCAATAAAATTATTCCTACAATTAATAATGGCAGATATAAAGAAATAGCAATTATGATAAAATCGTTACCTTGTAGATAGTTCCAAATCGCATGAGCTGTAATAATATTGTTCAAAGCATGGGCTATAATACCAGGAATTATCCATCTCTTTCTTATCAGAATCATTGCTAAAACAATACCCACAAAAAATGTTTGGAAAAACCAGATTAGCGGAAAAACTATTGAAACCGCAAAAGAAGAAGAATATAAAATGTATGAAAAATGACCTAATCCAAAGAAAAAGGCTGACATTATTACCGCAGACATCTTATTAAAATATTCACTTCCTCTATTGGCTAAAAAGCCTCTATTTAAAGCTTCTTCATAAAGAGCAACAAATGATTGAATAATCACTACAGAAATTAAAAAAACGAAATAACTTTCCAATAAGTAGGAATTAATCGATGTCTCAGTATATACTCCTAAGGAATAAGCTTGATAATCTAACATTTCAGGAATAAATAAATACGTGAAAAAATCAAGGGGAATAAAGATTAAAAATAAGATTAAAACACCATATAAAATTTGATATTTAAAATTTGCTCTTTTGATGGCAAACAAATTTAAAAATTTAATAGAGGGATTTATATCTTCCTCGAGAATTATCTTTCTTTTCTGAGATTGTAAGAGGAAATTACTAAAGACTAAGGCTAAAACTATTGCAATAATAATAACTAATGCGCGTATAGTGTGATAGACAATAGGGATTATGGTCTTAGTTGATTC
>SDNW01000081.1 GCA_004524725.1 Promethearchaeota archaeon | reverse complement strand
GATTATATTCGAGTTTCAATTGGAAGTGCTTCTGTTCTTGGTTTAAAGGAAATGAAGTTTAATGACCCTCCGACCACCTGTTACCTAATGACCTATCAGCAAGGGCGATGTATGGCTAATTGCAGCTTCTGTCCTCAAGCCCGAGAAAGTTCAAGCTCACTTGAGCTATTATCTCGAGTGACATGGCCTGTTTATGTTTTTAAGGAAGTGGTCACAAAATTAACCTATTTACCCCCCAATAAAAGATTTAAGCGAATTTGCATCCAAGCTTTAAATTATCCGGAAAATTTTGAGGACATAGTCTATATCGTAAAAAAAATTAGGAAAGACAATACTACACCTATTTCCATAGCTATAGCTCCATTTTCAGAAGGGAGATTAAAAGAATTAAAACGCATAGGGGTTGATCGAGTTGGTATTGCCTTAGACGGCTCGACTGAGGAGATTTTTGACTCGATTAAAGGAAAGGGAGTAAATGGACCATATCGATGGAACCAACACCTTGAAAATCTAAAACAAGCTTTAAATATTTTCGGTAATGGAAAAGTGTCCACACATTTAATTGTCGGTTTACGGGAGACGCCTAAGGAAATGGTTTATCTAATCAAACGACTAAAGGATTTGACGATTACCGTGGGTTTATTTGCCTTCACTCCCATCAAGGGCACGAATTTAGAGAAAATGGAGCCTCCCGAAATCTTACGATTCCGAAAAATACAGTTGGCGCACCATCTCATTACTCGAGAACAGCTAAGCTTAAAAGAACTAACTTTTAACCTGAAAGGAGATATCATTAAATTTAATTTAAATAAGGCGGAATTGTTGCGAATAATCCAAGAAACGGATGCATTTTTAACAACGGGATGCCCTGGTTGTAATAGACCGTATTATACATCGAGACCATCAGGTCCAATTTATAATTTTCCAAGAAAATTGACACAGAGTGAAATCAGAAATGTTTATGATTCATTACTCAAGTTTGTAAATTAAAAAATGTGAAAGAAAGGGCTGAGATATGAGTAATTTAATGAAGGAATGGCGTTTTATTCCTTTGGAAAGACTTAATGGCTTTAGAAATATGGCATTAGATGAAGCCATATTAAGCCAGGCAATTGAAGGAAAGAGCCCTAACACCATTCGCTTCTATAAATGGAACCCCTCCACCGTATCGATTGGCAGACATCAAAGTCTCTCAGCGGAGGTTGACATGGAAACACTAAATCAATTAAATTTTAATGTTGTACGTCGAATAACGGGTGGGGGAGCAGTATTTCATGACAACATTCGCGAAATTACCTATTCAATTGTTTGTCCAATCAAGTTCCTAAAAGAACATAATGCCCGTTCTATTTTGGAGCAATTTGAACTGATTGAAAATGGTATAGTAAACGGCTTGATTGACTATGGATTGGAAGCAGAAAAAGGAGTAATTCACTGCCCTGCGATTTTTTTGGATGGTAAAAAATTCTCAGGGAACGCCCAATTGAGAAAAAGGAATTTTATACTTCAACATGGTACTATTTTATTAGATATAGACGCTGAATTAATGTATTCTGTGCTAAAAGCCCCCCATAATGTCTCAAAGACGAGAATGGTAAAATCTGTATATGCCAAGTGCATTGGTATTAAAGAAAAGTTAAATAATTATGAAGAAAAAAGTTTTTTAATATCCTTACGTAATGGATTTGAAAAAACGTTCAAAATCAAATTAAGAGGGGGAAATTATACTCAAGAAGAATTGGATTTAGCAGAGAAATTGGTGAAAGAAAAGTATTCGAATCAAAAATGGCTGAAAAAGTATGAATAAATATGAATAATTGCAATATTCTATTGAATCGTTTCAAATCAAATACTCAGACGTGGTCAGATTACCAAGAATTTCTGGATGTACCGGAATCTGAGATAGGAGAGTTTCTTAAGCTTGCCAAAGAGATATTCAAGGATAATTTTGATAATATCCTCAAGATTTACATCCCAAATAAGAGATTTCCCGCAATTAGTATAACTGGGAGTCAGTGTGCGTTAAATTGTGAGCATTGTAATAAAAAATATTTGGATGGAATGAAAAATCTACAGAGTAATGAAGATTTAAAAAATTTTTTATATAAGCATTATGAAAATAACGGCGTAGGAGCATTAATCTCGGGAGGTTGCGAGCCAGATGGCTCTGTTCCTTTGCGAAACTTCATAGATACTATTAAAGAAATAAAGAGAAATACAAGATTAATAATTAATGCTCATACTGGGCTTTTATCCGAAAATACCGCCGAAGCTTTAGCTGACGCGAAGGTTGATATCATTTCATTCGATATTACTATGGATAAAGATGCCATACAAGAAATCTATCACCTAAATAATAAAGATAAAGAAGATTATAAAGTCGCACTTAAGGTATTGAAAAAGCATAATCTAAACGTAGTACCTCATATCTGTGTGGGTTTATATTATGGGAGATTACATGAGGAGTTAGCAGCGCTTCAATATATAAAAGAATCGGGTTTGAACCCATCACTAATCGTTATTATTGCGTTAATTCCTCCAAAAGGGAAGGATAGAATGTTTAAAGAGCCCACACCCATTGAAATCGCGAAAGTTATTGCTATGGCAAGATTTTTATTTCCGCAGACAGAAATTTCTCTGGGATGCATGAGACCAAAAGCGCGAATCAAGATAGAAATCGAAAAATATGCGTTAAAAGCGGGAATTACCAGAATCGAGTTACCGTCGAAGAAAACCTTGAAATGGCTGAAGAAAAGTAATCCCGAAATTGAATTAAAGTTTTTTTCTGCGTGTTGTGCGATTCCTGCAGAATTTGAATCCCAAGCAAAAAGCTTAGAAGAGGATTTAAAATACTATAAAATGTAAATAAACTATAATTTAGAGGAATATGAACTTATGAGCCAAATAAAATTAATTGGGATAAAGAATATACCATTCATTAAAAAAGAGGATAACATCGCCGAGATAATTACTCAATCGCTAAAAATTAATAATATGAGCTTGAAAGAAGGAGATATCCTTGTTATTGCTCAATCAATAATTTCCAAAAGTAAGGGATACGTCAAGAATCTAAAAGAAATTAATCCGAGTGAACATGCTTATCAGATCTATAATAAATTAGTCGAGAAAGCACAGGGAATTGAGGTTTCGACGAAAAGTCCGGAGCTAGTGCAAGCAATCATCGATGAATCTAAAGAAATTATCAAAACAGAACATGTTATCATCGTTGAGACCAAACAGGGCTTTATTTGTGCAAATGCAGGAATCGATAAATCTAATGTGGATGGTAAAGATAAAGTTACCTTATTACCAAGAGATTCGGACAAAGAGGCTGAGGAGATTCGGATGCAATTAAAGGATTTAAGTCAACAAAACGTTGCGGTTATCATTTCAGATTCATTCGGGCGCCCTTTTAGAAGAGGTTCAGTTGGTGTAGCTGTGGGAGTTTCGGGCATAGATGCCCTCTTGGATATGCGAGGAAAAAAAGATTTATGTGGAAGAATTTTAGAAACTACTATAGTAGGGCAGATAGATAATTTAGCTTCGGCGGCTCAACTAATAATGGGGGAAGCGGATGAAGGGTTACCCGTTATAATTATTAGAGGTTATAAGTTCGAATTTTCTAAAGATGCTTCTGTCAAACAGATATTACGAGATAAAAGTACCGATGTGTTTCGAACGGTAGATGAAGAACAAATCATCACGAACCATTTAAAATCTCGAAGGAGTTATAAACTTGAATTTAAATCCGAAGAAATTGGGAGAAAAATACTCGAAGAGTGTATCGATATCGCACGTTATGCTCCAAGTGCACATAATAGTCAACATTGGCGTTATATTATTTTGGAAAAGAATTCCACTCGAGAATTATTGATAGATAAAATGAACTTTAGGTTAAAAGAAGATTTAGAGAAAGATGGGAAAGCACAATCATTTATTATGCAAAAAACAACTAGTAGACGTGAGAAATTCTTAACTGCTCCAGGTTTAGTATTATTGTGTTTAGATACGGAAGAGCTTGAAGAGTACGGTGATTCGGAGAGAAAGCAGTTTGAATATATAATGGGAGTTCAAAGTGTTAGTGCCTCAGCAATATATTTCATATTGGCATTAGAAGCAAAAGGACTTGCGTCATGCTGGTATTGTGCCCCCCTATTCGCTGGAGATATAGTAAAAGATGTGCTAAATCTACCTTATTCATACATACCAATGGCATTTTTTACGATTGGAGTCGCAGAAAAATCTACTGTTATTCCAACCAGAAAAGATCTGAGTGAAATTATTTTTAATGTATAAAAGAGTTTAAATGGTGAAAGAAAATGGATTATTATCTTGTTCTTGCGGGGGGAGTAGGAGCAGCAAAATTTCTCGAAGGATTAGCTAATGTTGTTGATCCATCCCACATAAAAATTATTGTTAACACTGGCGATGATTTAGAATTATTTGGTCTGAAAATTTGCCCAGATATTGATATCATCACATATACCTTAGCCGGATTGGTCGACAAACAAAAAGGTTGGGGTTTTCAAAATGATACTTTCAATTGTTTAAATACTTTAAAAAGATATTATAATCAAGGGTGGTTTAACGCTGGGGATAAAGATTTAGCAACTCATATTTACAGAACTGATTTATTTAGACAAGGTTATAACAAAACTGAAATTACTTCACAAATAGCAAAAAATTTAGGAGTGAAGGCTCAAATTATTCCGATGTGTAATGAAGATGTACAAACCTACCTCGATACGGACTTTGGAGTTATACATTTTGAAGAATATTATATTAAACATCAATGCAAACCCAAAGTAAAAAGTATTAAATATCGGGGCATCGAAAATGCTAAGCTTCCAGACAAACTACTTCAATATATTGCAATGGCAAAAAAAATCATAGTCTGTCCTTCTAATCCAATTGTATCAATAGGAACTATATTAAGTGTTCCGGGAATCCTAAAATCGCTCAAGCGAGTTAAAGAAAAAATATATGGAGTGAGTCCCCTTGTTCAGGGAGCTACTATCAAGGGACCTGCGGATAAACTAATGGAGAGTTTAACTCTAGAGGTTTCATGTGTGGGAGTAGCCAAATATTACAAAGATTTTTTAGGACACTTCATTATAGACTTAATGGATTGTGAGCGAAAGAAGGAAGTAGAAGATTTAGGGATTAGGGCATATTGTTTTGATACAATAATGGATTCTTTAATAAAAAAGAAGAATTTAGCGAAATTTATAATTGATCTCTAAAGGGCATTTAATTTTAAATAAAATCATACTTCTGTGATTTCTTCAATTGTAGGAGGTTCAGCAACATCCTTCTTTACATAATCTCCCACTGAAGCCAAAATTTCCTTTATTCTTCCTTCTTGTTGTAATTTAATGATTAAATTTCTGTGTTTTATATAAGAGATAATTTTTGCGATAACAGGAAAGATCAACATTATTGGAAGCAAGAGAATTATAATTACTTCGGGAGAGAACATAACAACACTCTCTACAATGGCGGGTGGCATGTCAAAAGCTGTCTCTAAAAACCATTTTGGATGGATAATAATAAAACTAACGATTACCAGCAGTGTAACTCGAAATATAAAATTAGTAAGTGTTGATAAAACTAAGCTCTGTTGCTTTGGTGCAGAGTTTCTAGCTGTTAGGGTATCTTGAGCCTCAGGATCTTCCCGGAATAATCTTTCTACATATCTCCCTAATCTTCTAGTTTTTGAGGCGGCAGTAACCAATTTTTTTTCCTCTTCCTCTAACTTTTTCCTTTCAATCATTTCTTTAACATATGAAAATGATTCTCCCGTTTTCGAAAAGAATTTGCTGATAGTCGGCTTCTCTTCAATTTTTAATTGTTCTCTCCTCTTTTGCGCCTCTTCTTTAATTTTTTCTACGTTAGCGGTGACGTATTGTGATTCACTCTTTAAGATACTTAATTGAACCTCTAAACGAACACTTCTTTGAAGTGATGGTTTTGTTACGGTGTCTGTGTAATTAATTTGAAATGCAATTTCTAAATAAATGTAAGAAATAATAGCAAGGGAAATGGTGGGGCTTGCTAAAAATAGAAAAAGATTATCTATGGGAATTTGACTTAAGGAAGGATCAAGTGGATTTGCAAGATCTTCTAAATATTCTATTTCAATATAGAGTAAGTTTAACATATCTTTTAATCCTGATATTATGAGAGGTAAGATTAACATAGTCACTAAAGCACCAACCGCGATTAAATCGTGCTTGGGATTAGTTTTAATAAAAGAGCGTATAAGAAACACTATTGATATGATAAATAATAAAATAAATGCAACTAAGTATAGATCTTCCAAAAACACAAAAAACTCATCGATTATTAATGTTGGTATCTGAGTTAGTTCAGGAGGATTTCCGGTTGGGAAATGAAACCATAGTCCGATATAGTTTCGAAAGAAGATCTCAATAAAATTTTGCATAAACTCAAATCGAACATTGAAAAACATAATTGACGAGATGACTGCACTGCCAAAGGCTACAATCATAGCCAAACCAAATATGGCATAAGTAAAAATATTGCGAACACTATTGATAAAAGCGCTTAATGCTAATTCTCCGCTTTCCGTGTATAGTACTTCATCAAAATGAAATAAATTTAGAAAGATTGTGATTATCCATATAAAAACTAAAACATTGATGATTTTTAGAACTAAAAGATAATATCGCACCATGGTTTAGTACGCCATCCCTTTTTTCTTTGCTTCCATATAAGTACTTAAAACTTGGCCCATAATATCATCAGGGCCTACAGTGATGATATTAATCCCTAAATTACGAATATCTTGCTTAATTTTTAGGATTTGTTCCATCATTTCTTCTGAGATTGCTTCTGCGAGAGCTTTATCAGTGGTTGATAAATCAACCTCATGAATTTCAAACCATGGACTAAAGGGATTGATAATAATGATAGTATGATTCATGGGAACTAATTTTCTTACTGCTTGTCCAATCTCTTTAACGGATCCTTCTAAGTCTGAGATAATAAAAACTAGACTTCGTTTCTGGTATCGGCGATTTAAATAATCCATTGCTTCAACCATTCGATTTTTTCCTTGAGGTTTTATCTTCGCAACAAAATCTAAAACTTGATAGAAATGATCTTCACCACTACCAGGTTTTAAAAATTGAAAATTTTTCTTATCTGAAAAGGTAAATACTCCAACCTTATCTCTTCGCGTTAAAGCTACTTTTGTTAAAAGCATACATGCTCTTATTGCATATTCAAATTTAGTGTTTTCTATAGAACCGCCTGCCATTGAGTTTGAGGAGTCGATAGCAATCAATACGGAAACATCTCGCTCAGTTTCAAATTCTTTAACAATTAAAGTTCGTTGTCTTGCGCTTGCTTTCCAGTCAATCAATCGAAACTGATCTCCAAATACGTATTTTCTCATTCCATAAAACTCTGAGCCTAATCCTTTTTGTTTCGAACGTTGCAGCCCATAATTTAACGAAAGAGATCTTTTTGACCCTAGAATTTCAATTCTCTTAATATCTTCATAAGGCGGATAAATTAAGATATCTGAAACACTATTTGGTACAATTCTTTCGACCGAATTAAATCCTAATCTATCTTTTATGGTGATAGAGAGTGGACCAAGCGGATACTCCCCCCGTACTTTGGGCTCAAGTACATAAGAAAACTTGATCAATCCTTTAGGTTTAATACGGGTTGAAATATAATTCTCACCTAAAACCAATCGAAATAGTTGAGGATTATAATAATCTCGAATTTCTAAAAAGTCAAAGCTATTTTTTCCAGTATTCTCAATGACTACTTTCACGTGTACAAAATCATCTTTAAATACTTTTTCTTTTTCCAGTTCTCTATGAACCCTCAACTCTTCTATATTCATTTGCCAATAAAATAACGGCAAGCTAATTATTGTACTGAACAATAAAAGAATAGCAAAATAGATTAGAAAATAATTAACGAATGCGAAGCCTGCAGTAATGAAAAATACTGCAAATATTACTAAAATTCTTCCTTTTCCACCTAGCATATTATTTTACCATTCTTTTTTTCCAGTTCTTTTTACTATTTAACAAAAAACTTTTTTTAATTACTTCAGAGAAGCCATCATGTGTCTTAAATTGGTACGGGTATTTCCTCAATGATTCCTTTTATCACTGCTTTAACATCAAGGCCTTCTAATTCCGCCTCTGGTTTAAGCAATATTCTATGATTTAGGGCAGGTATTGCTAATGCTCGAACATCATCAGGAGTGACGTAAACTCGACCTAAAATAGCAGCTCTCGCTTTTGAACATTTCATTAAAACTAATGAAGCTCTTGGTCCGCAACCTAATGCTATTTGGGGGTGACTCCTAGTTTTTAAAATCATATCTCTAATATATTTTAAAATTCTATCATCGATATAGACCATATTCATTAACTTCTGAGCAGCAAGTATCTCTTCTCCATTGGTTATCGCTTCAACTGATGGTGAATCTCCCGAAATTTGCCTTCTCATTATATCAACTTCTTCATCTTGTTCAGGATAATCCAACCAAAGTTTAAACAAGAATCGGTCTACTTGTGCTTCAGGTAAGGGGTATGTTCCTTCCATTTCAACAGGATTCTCAGTTGCAATGACAATAAAAGGTTTTTCCAACTCCAAGGTTTGACCCTCAATAGTTACTTGCCTTTCTGCCATTGCTTCTAATAAAGCAGCTTGAGTTTTAGGCGCACTCCGATTAATCTCATCTGCAAGAACAACATTAGCAAATATCGGCCCTTTTTGAAGTACAAATGCACCCTCATTTTGATCGAAGATCTTTGTACCTGTGATATCTGCGGGAAGTAAGTCTGGCGTGAATTGAACTCTACGAAAAGATATTCCCAATGTCTTGGCAAAGGTTTTTGCCATCACAGTTTTCCCTAAACCGGGGACTCCTTCCAATAAGACATGTCCATTAACCAACAGAGAAATAAATAATTGCTGCAATATTTCACCGTATCCTACAATAACTCTGGAAACTTCACTGAGAACTTCTTGCGCGATCTCACGAATCGGGCTAACATCCAATGCTTCTCTTTCATAATATTTTGCTTTTTCTGGGCTTTCCATATTTATCACTTCTTTTTTATGTTTATTGTTTATAAATTATTGACAACCCATTCCATTTCAAAGAATAGGTCTTCAAAATCTTGTTCATTTTTAACTTTACTTTTACCTTCTTTAATTGCAGTTATTCTATCCATAAATCTACTAATACGTTTTATCTTTAATTTAGTAATATTAGGTTCTTTTGCAATAATAATATCGATTACATTCTTTGTAGTTATTTTCCTATTACCTAATAGATTATTAAGTTTACGCTCTAATCGTCGATAAAGTAAGACAAGTGCTTTTCCATAATTAGCTTTTTCTCGATACCATTCAATTTTTTCAGCGAAAAAAGATGAGGTTCTGAAGCGTTCCTTTTCCTCCTTTCTTTCCTGGTCTTTAGCTTTCTTCTTTTGAGCTTTTTCATCTTTTTTCGGTAAATATTTCCTTAAAGTGTATACTGCAATAATTGGATAAATCCAACTGGTGATAGGATTAGTAGAAAGATGTACTATATATTGGAGAATGAACCCGAAAATACCCGCTGAGGATAAATCACTTGAATATTCGGGTCGTATATGTGCTTCATCGAAAGCTACCACCCAATTATCAGTCTCTTCAAAGGTTAGCCAATTTACGATATTGATAGCAAATTGGCGATTTTGATACGATGGATTGTTTATCAACTCATTATTAAATAAGCTTGCATCTGCCGAGACAAATACTCGAGAAGTTCCTAAATCTTTTGCCATAAATACCGCATGGGAATATCCTGCCAAGGGCCATCGACTTGGAAGACCTGGTAACATTGCAGTCATAAGACTTAGATCAAGGTAATCGTCAGCTTCATTATATATTTTATCGTCATTTTTATCCACAAAGGCATAATCAGAGGAATACCCAACTACATCCCAGCCAGGTGGTATTGAGGTAAAGGGCTCTCCCAGGGCACTTGAAGCTTGGGAAAGAAGAATATCAGTTATTCCTATTGTGGTTTGATGGGCTCCAAATGAGCGAATCACAGGGAAATCTGGTCTCGTATCATAAGAAAAATTATCTCTTAAAATTCCATCGGGAAATATAGCTACGGGGACTGAACCTTGGATATCAGGATCCATAGCACTTGCTATAAAGATTTCCCATAATAATGTACTTGTACTTCCATGATCATGACAAATAAGTAAAGAATTTTGAGAATTATTTTCAAAAAATTCAATAAAATATGGCACTTCAAAAATTGGGTTATAAAATTGATTAGGCCCCAATAAAATCAATAAAACTGATTTGTTCAACCGCTCAGTGGCACTTAAACTCGATTGGATCGACATGATTTCATATCCTTCTTGCTCAATAGTGGTTCGAAAATCCGAAGCACCATTCCAATCTTCATTATAAATCGAAAAATTTTGCGTGTTTTTTCCTTGGTCAAATATTGGACCAAAAAGAGGGACAAAGGCAAAGATGAAAATAGTTAGGAAAAGAGCCTCTTTATAGATTGAACCGGATTTAACTTTTTTACGGGATTGGATCTCCCGCGTTTTTTGCATATTTACGTTACGTATGTATATAAAAAGTCCGATTCCTAAGAAGAGTGCCCCAATATAGCATACTAAGGGAAGATAACTGATATAAATTGGTAATATACCCATTGGATTATTTTTTTGATATTCCTCAATGAAATTAGAGAGGAACACTCCATAAAATATTAAAAATATGGAGAAAAATCCTAAAATTATTCCAATGGAGATATGTACATTTTTTCCTGTAGTTTTTCCACTAATTGCCATTGATATTTATTTCTCTTAATTTTTTTGAAAATGG
>SDNW01000012.1 GCA_004524725.1 Promethearchaeota archaeon | reverse complement strand
GCTACAACATAACCGGCTTTTGGTGCATTAGTATTATATATTTTTTCTCCATTTATCACATAGCTACCGTCACCTTTTTCTTCTAGCACAGTTAACATGTGCACTGCATCTGAACCTCGTTCGGGTTCGGTAATTAGAATTGCCCCTGGAGTTTCACCGGTCACAAACTTCTTTAATATCTCTAATCTTATAGGAATATTTTCATGATGATAATACACCGGATTAATGGCGAGGACCGTAGCGCCTCCACCCATTGAAAATTGAGGATCGAAAAAGTTTAACGCAAGGCATCGTAATAATTCAGTTGCCATTCCATTGGGCTCGTAATTCATGTCAATTTCTTCAAAGGGATGTGCTCGCGAAATTAGTCCTTCTTTTCCAAAATCCGGGATCCAATCATAGAGATCCTCATCGCCACTGTGAACGATATTATTCTTCTTTTCATAGCGCATACAGAACTTTTCAGCAGAACGGAGAAAATTGAATTGGTCTGGCTCCAAAGCGGTCATCATTGTTGTATTAAGGAATTGGTAACGATTTTTTAAGCTTAATTTCTCGAGAATTTCATCATTAATAGCTTGATCCATATATTTGGTCTTATTCTCTTCCAACTTTTAACTCCTCTTTTTTATAGAAATAGTAGTTTGCGTAGAAAAATATGATAGAACTTTTTAATTTTTGTAAAAAAAGGTAGGATTTTGGATATTAAATTATTGATATTATCTATTTATTGTTTGGTTTTGCACATGAAAAAGAATATAATCTTCAAATTCTAAAGTTTAATAAGAGAGTTTTAAAAATAATGGAGAAAAATTAAAAAAAAAAAGTTTAGCACTAATAATTAGTGAAATTAGATACCACTCATTTTATACAATTGTCTCATAGCCATACTTAAGATGTAAGTTTGAATCTGTCTACTTCCACCTATTATTTCTGCGATCCTCGACATTTGGAGAAGATCCTGCATAAGGGTATTATCACAGAGTCCTGCACCCCCCATAAGGTTAGCTGCTTCGTAGCAAATTTCTGCCGAAAGTTTCGCGGTGTAATATTTGAATTGGCTCGCCGAAGCAACCATTGCTTGTGAAATGTTCTTAGGGAGTTTTCCACCAAATTTTTCGACTTTACTATCATAATTCTTACAGAACATGAGCAAGCCTAAAGTAGTATTAGTTAATCGTGCCCATAGATCGGTCAGTAAAAATCCAACCCCTTGGAACTTAAGGATTTCCTGGTCGAATTGTTTTCTATTATTCGCATAGATAGCTGCATGTGCAATAGCGTTCCAACATTGTGCGACACAATCGATGGCGATACCGATTCTCTCGGGGACCAACCCCTCAAATAAATGTTCACGCCCCTTCCCTACGCCACCAAGAACATATTCTTTGGGGACGCGTAGATTCTCTAATCGTTCTTTTCCCAACCATACCTTAGGAACATACGGAATATATACTCGTTCGCAATTAAAACCTTCCCACGAAGTATCAATTAAAAATTGTGCCATGGTATTTCCGTTATTTTGTTCTGCAGTTGCATACGCAACGACATATCCCGATTTCGGTCCGTTAGTACTATAAATTTTTTCTCCATTTAAGACAAAACTTCCATCCTCTTGTTCATCGCAAGTAGTTAACATGTGTACTGCATCAGAGCCTCTCTCGGGTTCGGTTATTAGAATAGCCCCTGGTGTCTCCCCCGTAGCCATCTTTTTCATAATCTCTAATCGTAGTGGCATATTCTCATGATGTTCATATATCGGATTGATAGCAAGTACCGTGGCTCCTCCTGCCAGAGAAAACTGGGGGTCGAAAAAGTCAATTGCTAAACAACGCATGAATTCGATGGTAGCTCCATAATCTTCATAGTTCAGATCAATCATCTCAAACGGATGCGTTCTGGTAATATACCCTTCTGCTCCAAATGCTGGAATCCACTCATAAACATCCTCGTCAGTTCTGTGGGTAATATTATTCTTTTTCTCAAATCTCATACAAAACTTTTGGGCCTTTTTAAGGAAGTTAAATTCTTTGGGCTCTAAAATAGTCATCAAATTTGTGTTTAAAAATTGATACCTATTCTTTAAGCTGAGTTTGGATAAAATCTCATCATTTATAGCTTGAGTCAAATATTTTGTTTTTTTCTCTTCTGCCATTTCTAACCGCTTTTAAATATCTATTATCTTTAATTAAAGGTGATTTGTTGATTGGGAAAATATGTTTTAATTTTTTAAGTTTATGAAACAAATTTCCAAATTGTCGGCTTCAAATAAATGAGATATTACCTATATGATGATTTTTTTTAAACGATTAGAAAACTTTTTAGAAATAATGAGAGCAGACTCAAATGGGCACTTACTTTGGAATTGAATGACTGTGATAAAGTTATCAATTCCAACGAGCGAAAGTATACCATAATCTTCAAGAGAGATCAATTCATGGATTCTTGAATTCCCAATGATAAACCTACTTTCCAAAAGGCGTATAATTTCGGATAACACGTTCTCATCGAGGTAAGACACTATGACTCTACCCGTTTGGGTTAATAATGCTGAAGAGATAACAAATGTAGAAAAAGTATGCAGCTCTTGGAAAACTTCTAAGAGCTCGTTTTGAATCTCTTCTGATACCAGTTTTCTGCTTTTCTCCATAATTTCGTCAATCTTACTGCCAAAATTTTGATATTTTGAAATCTCCCCATCAAAATTCTCGGTGAGTAATTGAAGATCGAATTGATGGAGAAATTGGCTTTTAATTTCTCGTAGCTGATTGCGCAATTCAACTAAATTATCGGTACGGTCACTAAATAAGGCAAACATCAATTCACTAGAGTTTGCTTTTTCAATTTCGAAAATAAATCTGAATGGACCTACTTCGATTTCCGATAACTCTTTTGTCTTAAGTGTTTGTTTGACAAATGAAAATATAGCACTTAGAAAACTGGTTGTAAGCTTAATGTTGAAAATATCTTCATAGGTCTTATAAAAAATTAATTCCCCAGTGGATTTCATAATGAAGATATTTTTTATCATAATCTTATTGTACTTTTTATGTGGTTTAATCTGAACTATACTTGTCTAATGATAGTATAGGTTTAAAAATTCTTTTATCACGAGAGTTTTATATGTGATTGCAACATATGAATGAGATTTGACAAATAACTCGATAATTTTTTTCCACTTAGAATTTCTGCTTAAATGGAATGAAAAATATTTAAAAATTGGGAAATGAATTAAAAACCATCAAATTTAGCCCACTCATCATCCTCATCTTCTTCCTCATCGTCGTAATATTCCTCATGCTTATCAGATTTGGATGCTTCGAGTGATTCTTCTTCAAGATCTTCCAATTCGTCATCAAAAGATATTGCTTTCTCCAAGTCTGTTATCACTGATTCCGCCGTAACTTTGATTTCTGGAATCTCTTCTTCTACAGGTTCCTTTTTCTCTACTAACTTTAAATAATCTCCATGAATCTTAATGGTGATAGGAGTTTCCTCTTGTAATAGCCGTACAACAACCTCTTCACTGCTTGACGTATCATGAGGCATTCGCATTACTACTGCTCGAGCACCTTCGAAGACTCCGCTAATAATTTCAACAGTGTCTCCTTCCTCTAGGTATTCGGTAACACTTCGCGGCAATAATACGTGCTTCAGTTCCGACAATCGTATATTCTGTACTATGCGCCCCTTGATATGCTGTATACCTTGTACAGCAATTTGCACATCTCGCTTTTGAGGTGCTTCAAAAAAAATATACCCCGGAAGGAGAGGTGAAACGAGCATAGCCCTGATATCGGGGATGACATCCAGTATTTTAAAACGATAAAAAATCTGTTTTAATATATTACTTTCTTGGTTAATAGTGGTCCGTACCGCAAATAACGTAGTTAAATCCTCTACTTCTTCAAGATCTTCTGAAATGTGAGGTTCCTCTTCGCTTTTTTTTACTTTCTCATCATCTTCAACCATATTTCTTCACAATTTCCTTATTTGAATTATCCTTAATTAAAAAATAAAAAATTTCTTGGATAAGAAGTCAAGAATATTAAGGAATCTTAAATTAAAAAATTTTTCTATTTCTCACAAAAATGGGAAAATTTAGATTTATAATGAATTTTAAGAACGAAAAACCAGTGGAATAAAAATTTATACTGGAATGTTATTAATATCTAATATTTCAGGAATTTTATTGTTTCTCTCCAGCCACGAGATTTCCGCACGAGTATAACGCCATGTAATCTCGCATTTACCCGGTTTATCTGGGGTTTCGGTTTCAAATTCCCAAGGATTTATGACTACTAGATCTCCTTTTCGAATCCACACTCGTTTTTTGATTTTTCCGCGTATTCGCCCTATTCGATGTTTACCATCTTCACAGAATACTCCCATACGATCATTTCCATAGATTTCCACTACTCTTGCGAACATCTCTCCAATTTTTTTTTTAGGATATTTGACGCGAGTTATAACGGGTTCTTCTTGCTGGCCCTTCTTCCCTTTACCTTTCTTTTTGTTTGCCATGATTACATTGTATAAGTATTTTTATAAAATAAATTTTATTCAATTTTGTCTTCTGGTTTAAATTCTCCTTTAATAAATATGATTTTTATATCCTTTTTAGAATTATTTTTGATATTATGCATTTCTTTTGGTTCCACTAAAAATACTGATCCCTCAGGAGCATCATATTCATGATTATCAATAATCATTACTCCATCACCTCTAGCAAAATAAAATGTCTCATCAATTTCATTATGACCATGTGCTTTATCTCCCATGAATTCCCCAGGTTTGAGTAGAATTACTCCCCAATCAATGCTTGGTCCACGCATTAAATATTTTACTCCCGATTCTCCATTTCGATATTTAAAATCATGCTCATTTACTAATTTAATGATAATCCACCATTATTTAATTTAAAATTAGTGATAAAATATGTAATATATTTTTTATTTATAATGCATTTTGCAGTATTTGTCTTAAAGAGTCTTTAGTAGTATCACGGGGATTATTATCTAAAGAACTTCCTTTAGTATCTTGAACGATATCATCAAGATCAGATTCCTTTATGCCCGCTTCACTTAAGCGAAGAGGAATGCCAATATAATTAAATATATCTTTAAGTTTCTCGATTGCCCACCGTGCCTTGTTAATATTATTTTTAGGAAGCTTTTTCGGGCAACTTCCATAACCGATAATTATGTCTTGATCAGATAAGGTTTGTGCGATCCATGCATATTTTTTTACAGTAGCATCAACTTCTAAATTATATTCCATTACATAGGGAAGAAGCATGCCACAAATTAAACCATGGGGGATATCAAACTTGATACCAATAGGATGCGCAAAGCCATGGACCGCTCCCAACTTGCTATTAGAAAAAGATAATGCATCAAATAAGCTCCCAAGCATCATTCTCTCTCTTAATACTATGTTTTCTAGGTCTTTAATTACTTTTGGTAAAGTGTCAGCTAATAATTTGATTGCCTCTCTTGCAAAAAAATCAGATATAAAATTTGCACTTTTCGATACTAATGATTCGATAGCTTGTACTAAAGCATCTGCACCCGAGTATGCAGTATACTTTTTTGGGAGGGGAATTGTGAGTTCTGGGTCCAATAGGGCGGTACTTGCCAATAGTCCTCGAATGCTTTTTTTAATCCCACGTTTCTCATCTTTTATCACTGCATTGTTTGTGATTTCTGAACCTGTTCCTGAAGTTGTGGGAATAAGAATAAATGGTAGAGGAGGTTTTATAAATTCCTTTTCAGCATGATACTCTTCCACTACTCCTCCATTACTTACCAATCCTGCAATTGCTTTAGCAGTATCCATTACCGATCCACCACCAATCCCAATCACTAATTGGCAGTTTTTTTCTATAGCATACTCCTTTCCGTGATTTATTATTTCAGTTGTGGGTTCTTTAACCGCTTTATCATAAAGGTATGATGAAATACCATTTTTTGTTAAGATCATATTGATTTTATTTAAATATCCACTTTTCTTCAAGGAACTTTTCCCTGTCACCAAGAATACTTTAGGGTTCTTAAAATCTTTACCTTTTAATAGACTTAAGACTTCTTTACCAATTTCACCTATCTTTCCTCTACCAAAGATCAGTTTTGGACTAATAAAATTGAAATTTATTGGTAAATAATCCATACTAATCACGTACCAGTTTTTTTTACGTGATTGATAATTTCGCATGCTATTTTTTCAAAGACTTTATCTACATTCTCTCCTGTTTTACTTGAAATTCGAATATAATCAAAGAATTCAAATTCGTTTTTTAAAGATTTGATAAATCCTTCATTAATAGTAATCATTTCTTCTAAATCAGCTTTTGATCCTACCAAAAGAATAGGCAGCTCTGGATCATCTGAACGACAAATATTTACCCATTCTTCTAATGTATTTAATGTTAATGGACGAGTTAGGTCAAAAAGTAGCAGGGCTCCTTTTGCGCCCTTCACATAATTACTTAAGAGAAATCGAAAGCGTTCCTGTCCACCAAAATCCCATATTTGGAGGAGGATTGATTCTTCATCAATAGCTAGCTCTTTTAAAAAAAACTCCACACCTATAGTTAATCGAGTATTAGCCTGAAATCTCCCCTCTATATACCTATGAAGCAAAGTAGTCTTTCCTACTCCTCCCTCTCCTGTAATGATAGTTTTTAACACCTTAGATTTTGGCATTATCTCAATTAAGCCCAGATATCAGTATTTTTATAATATTAATTTTCTAACAAAATTATTATTTAGCAATAGAATTGTTAAAGTAATTATATTTATTGAAATAAAGAGATATAATAAATTTTTTTACGCCCTCTCAATTGATATCATTTTTTTCTGGCGAATAAAGATACGATTAATTCTATGGCTTTTTGCGTTCTTTTTCAATTCTTTATCACAAGTTGCTAAATATACCAAATTCCCTCTGTTCCTTAGATCAATACACTTTCGCAATAAAAATTCATCCGAGGTCTCATCATGATCCTTTATTGAGGGATCAAAAATAATGCTGTACTCGGATTTGTATTTCTCTAAATATGATAAGCCAGAATTAAGCAATAAAAAGAATTTATTTGCTTTCTTTTCTCTCTCTCTTTTCGCTTTTAGTTCATCTACTACTTGCTTAAATACAATAAATTTTACCTTCCCTTGAAGTTTATGTTCAATTTCCTCTAAATAATTGATTTTAAATTGATACGGGAGTATGATAAAATTAGCATCAATTATAACTAAAATCTCTTGCATTGATCTATAGGAATAATGATTGCTTCAATAATTTTGCCGTTCTAATATTTTTGTGGTTAATATGTTAAATGCTTTTGCAACATTTTCCCCAGATTTACTTGAGATTCGCAAATAATCCATCAATTTAAATTGCTCCTTAAACAACAATGCATAATCATCTTGTACCATTATCTCATCAGCCAAGTCATTTTTAGTTCCTAAAAATAGGATAGGGATATTTGGATCGCCTTTACGTACAATATTAATCCATTGCTCCAAATTCTGTAATGTCATTGGTCGAGTTAAATCAAACATTAATAATGCTCCTTTTGCACCCAACACATAGCTCTCTAACAAAAAGCGAAACCGTTCCTGACCTCCAAAATCCCACAATTGAAGAGTACAATGCTTTTCATCGAGTTCTAATTCTTTTAGAAAAAATTCTACACCTATTGTCATCTTAGTTTCAGCTGAAAACCTCCCTTCAACAAATCGATGAAGGAGAGTAGTTTTTCCGACACCTCCTTCTCCTGCTGTAAGAATTTTAAGAATGAATTTCTTTGTCATTGTAACGAACTTTGCTATTGTAAATCTTGAAAATTAATTAAATTACTTGATAAATATTTGATATAAGTTTTCATTTTTTATTGTTTGTTTTTACGAAACTTCAAATTCATAATTTTGTCCAATTTTATATGAAAAAATAAAAAAAAAAAGCCAACAAAAAAGATACCCCAAACAAGTAAAAAACCTAATAAAAAAGGTTTTACCTTTTTCAATGAATATATATGCCAAATTGCATTAATAATACTAAAACAAGACGTAAAATTATTGTTAGGTAAAAAAAATGAAAAAGAAACAACCATCTGAAGAACTTTTAAAGAAATTAAATGTGGAATCATGGGGGATTTGGGAAAAAGAGAAATCTGAATTTCCATGGTCATATGATGAAACAGAAACTTGCTATATATTAGAAGGAGAAGTAGAAGTGATAAATCCTGCCACCGGTGAAAAAATTGAATTTAAAAAAGGGGATTTAGTTCAGTTTCCCAAAGGATTAACTTGCAAATGGAATGTTAAAAAACCTGTAAGGAAATATTACAAATTTGGAGATTTGGAAATTTAAGACTTCTAAACTTCTTTTTTTCTAGAATTAGGGACAATTTACTGAAATATTAAAAATGAAAAATACTAAACTCTTATATAGACTTGGCACTAGATTAATATTGCACAATTTTTTCTCTGAATGCAAATGTGCTTAATTAAAATCAGCGAATCCTAAACCAATTAAAAAAGCAAAAATGTCAGTGATTTGCCATAACTACTATAGATAATCAATCATTTTTATCACTTAGTTTCCTTAAAACGATCTTTGACAGTTTTCCTAATCCCGCCTACATCTGGAAAAATGTTGGAACGGATTTCATATTAGTGGATTATAATAGTGCTGCGAAAGGTAATGATCCGTTAAAAATCAATTGCATTTTAAATGAATCACCATCAGAATTTTTCAAAAAAAACCCTCAAATATTACATAAATTAATTGAATGTACATCAAAAAAACAAGCCAAAATCAAGGAAATAAAGGTTCTATCACCCTTTGACAACAAAGAAAATTATCTAACACTCAATTTTTTCTTTGTACCGAATGATCTCGTTCTTCTCTATATGAATGATATTACTTCCCATAAACTAATTGAAAAAGACTTAAAAAACTCTAAGGAAAAATATAAACACCTCTTTGAACAAGCCCCATTTCCAATTATCTTGTTTGATCATAACGCGAACATTATTGATTGTAATAATGCAACTGAAGATATTTTTGGGTTTAAAAAGAAAGATTTGATTAACCAAAATTATTTAAAATTATCCTATTATCCTTCCCAATATATCCCACTTTTAAAGGAAAGATTAGAAAAATCATGGAAAGAAATTGAGGTAGAACCACTTCATTTAAAATTATATAAAAAAGATGGAAGTATAATTTGGATAATATCAATCGTATCTAAAGTCAAAATTAAAGGAGTGAGAATGTTTCAAGCCATTTTACTTGATATAACCGAATTGAAGCAAGCTAATCAATTAATTCAGCATAAATTAGAGGTTGAAAAGGTAATTTCCTCCATTTCATCGCATTTTATAAGTAACATTGATATTGATGATGCTATCGAACGATCATTAATTGAAATGGGATCCTTAATTGGCGCTAAAAGAGCCTATTTGCTGCTTAATAACGAGGATAGAACCGTTGAATTTTATTCTCAAGTCTATTGCTCAAATATGCCTAATTCTAATGAATTAGATTTTGTAAATTTGAATATTGATGATTTTCCCTATATTTTAAAAGAATATGAAAAAAGAAGGTTTGTTTATATTAAAAATGTCTCAGATCTTCCACAAAAAGAAGAAACCACAAAATTCCAACTTCAAAAATTACATATTGAATCCTTACTCTTATTTCCTATAAAAATTAAAGAAAAACTCCTCGGTTTTATTGGTTTCGATAATTTAGAAGATTCAACTCATTGGCGAACAGATGACCTCACATTATTGAAAACCTCATCAGAAATTATCGGAAATGCTTTAGAAAGGAAATGGGGGGAAGAAACGCTTAAAAATACGAATCAATTGCTAACAGCAATTCTCTGCTCCCTAACTGAATGTATTCTCCTCATTGATAGGGAATTTAATATTATCTGGGTTAACAATGAGACTGAAAATTTATTTAGTTCTCAATTCGTAGGTAAAAAGTGTTTTGAGTATCTCTTTAGATCGTCTAAACCATGTAAGCATTGTATTGCGAAAAAAACTTTCTCTAATGGAAGTATTTACGAGAACGAATACAGTTTTAAAGAACAAGGAAAACCCCAGATTAAATATTGGTGTACAACTAATGTAGCTTCAAAAGACAAGAATAATGATGTTGAGTTAGTAATTATTATTTTAAGACTAATAAATAATTATGCTAAATGAATTGAGTTTAATCCTTAAATCTTTGCTCTTCGCGGTATGATTTTACTGAAATTTCTCTATCTTCTAATTTATTATATTTTATTAATGTGTCTATGATTGATTTTACTTCCGCTCTAGTCTTTATACCTTGTGAATGTATACTTTCCAAGATTTCTTTCTCTCCTAAACCATTATTGTAGAGCTCTTTAAATTTTCTCACTATTTCCTCATTATACACATAGTAATGTTTGTTAAGATAACTAACAACCCAACTTTTTTTTTCTTGATTCTGTGAGAGATCAAAAAGCTTCTCTTGTATTGTTCTAAGGGGTTTATTGAATTTTTTTGCAAGAGTTGTATCATCTATTGAGTTAAACTTCTTTATATACCGAGTAAATCTATTCGAGAAAAATAAATTAGGAATGAAAGACACCAAATATAAAATCAAAGTTATGATTGTCATCCAAATGGCGAATTCCGGATTAATTAGAAAAATGAGTAAAATTATTAGAATAAAAACAAGAAACCATTTACGTCCAATTGATTTTAAAATTAATATAAACTTTTGGAACATAAGAATAAATCAGAAATATCGCTTAAAAACGTTGTTTTTTGATAGAATTTTACATTAAAAGGTATGATTGTTAACCACATATAAAGAAAGCGATTCCGGGTTCGGGATGGGACCGGGTATATCCTGGATCACCATGACCGTAGCCAAAGCTACAGTTTGCATGTTCCCATAGATCGCAACTACAGTACTTGATGCAACGCGAAACAGTTTAACTTCCGGCGCTTTTTGAGATAAATATGTGGTTAAAAAATCCATATCAGACCAGGTAATAAGGACTAATATTTTCAATCGAAATGTTTCCTTATTCGGTCTAAAGTATTTAGAAGTAGTGTAGCTTATTAATTAAATTTTATTATAATTAAATGAGTTTTTAATTGAGTGATTTTTTTTTTATTCTATATTTCTTTCTGTTTTTGAAGAGCATCAGCCGCCGAGCTTGCTACTATAATGAGTTGTCTTGATGCAGAATCACATCCCTCTTCCTTGAGTATACTCGCTAAATTGATAAGGTCCACAACCGCTTTAAGAAGATCGGGTTTATCAAAACGTTCCTTTAGCATATCTTCTAATTGCTCTATCGCATAATCATCGAATTGGATAGGGTCAATTCCCGTATATGCCATCTCAAGGGCTCTCCTAGCAATGGGATGTACATCTCCTTTTTGATTGTTTTCTGTCATATAACTCAAAGAATGATTTTTTCACAATTATAATTTGAGTATAATTAGTAAAATATTTAGGAAATTTTATTTGATTTTTCTATTAGTTTCTTTGAGTTTCGTTAATTTATAAATTGTGTAATATATTGAAAAAGCCATTATACTTAAAATCAAAATTAGTGAAACAATAATGATATAATATGTAATTGTCGTCTCAATTATGAAGAAGTAGGAGGATTGATAGTAAAGACTCGTAATATTTGTGAAATCCCTCACCACAAAGGCATAGGAATAATCTCCGGGTTTTAATTTATTCAATGTGATATTAAATATCTCAAAATTCTGGTGGAAGTTATTTTTCACTTGATAATAAAAATAATCTTGAAAGTTATTTTTAGTCAAAATAATAAAGATACTTTCCACTCCCGAGTGAGTATCTTGACTTATTAATCTAAAGTAGGGATTATCATCGACCGTAATTTTTTGTGGACTAAATTCAAAATCTATTAATTCAGGAATACTCGAATCCTCTATTGTAGTAAAATTAAATGTAGAAGGGATGAGATTGTGCCCGGTGATGGTCACATTAAACGTTTCATTACTCTGAGGAGGTAATCTAAATACTACTTTTCCTTCAATATCAGCATACGCAGTATAAAATTTTCCGTCTGAACTTCGTAAGTGTACACGTCCGTAAGGTACTGTTCTATTTAGATTATCTTTAAGAGTAAAAGAAACTAATTGACCTTCATAAATACTTTCTTGAAAATAATTTGGAACTGTAGCAAGATTATCAGTATAAATATCAATCTCTGGATCTCCTAAAAGATTATAGGCTAAAATATTCTTTCTTTGCCATTCTAATTCCATTGAAGTATCTCCTCTCAGAAAATAGTCGCTATTCATATATGCAATTTTTGAATCAAATAGTGCTCTTCCTTGTTGGAATTTTCTTTCACGAAAGAATTCATCAAAAAATAATTTTGCATTTCCACGATTTAACTTTTCTAAGTTTGAATCCTCCTCTAGATACCATGTAACGCGAATTCCTCCAATATATCCAATAGCTCCCGCATGCGGACGGTTAATAAGGTTTTCACCAATATTATTATCCCCAACACTATAATCTACATCATAGGGAGAAGTTGTACACGCATCCGCATATACTAAGGATGGCATATTTGTGTTATTACTACTACTGGCATCGTCACGAGTATAAAAAGGTCCGTAACCACTTGAATCTGTAAATTGCGTAGGATCTGCATGTCCTGCGAAAAAAACAACAGAATTTCCATCACCAAAGTTATCGCCATTAAAGGCATCTTCAAAATTACTATGAGTTAGATCTGTCTGTATGTTTGGAAAGGGAGGTATTGTTGGTGTAAAACTTCCTGTAGATTGAATTAAATGAGTAAAATTCATCTCAAACTGGGTATAATTTTTCCAGATATATTCACTTAGACGGGCTTCATCCTCAGGAGGGAAATAACTTGAAATTCCTGCAGATAGAAGCATTCTATTCATCCAATCGCCACTTTCAGGGTTCATTTCATACTTTATTGATTTATTTATCATATTCGAAAGTTCTAGTGCATTATCTGCGGGTAAACGTCCAACATATACTTCGGGATCCCAATTAATTTCATCAATGCCATTGGCATTGTTATCTGGATTTTCCCCCCAATTCCCATCTCCATCTTGATCCCAATCTCCATTTAAATCCGCATAGTAAAAATCAGTGGGCTTATAATACTCATCCCAATTTGAGTATTCTGATTGACCAGAGACTAAGGTCACATCAGGATTGAATACATAACGGATTGGGAGGATATCATCTTCCGCATCTCCTGCTAAGAGAACCCATCTAATTCGATCGCTTTCGTAATATGATTTAATCATATTTCGTATCCTTTCGGCATTATCGATTCCTGGATATAAGCTAAAATTTGTCAGGATGATCGTTTTCACTCCCTTTTGATTCTTCCAGTCAGCGTATGGTTTTAAAATGTCGATAAAATCACTTCGATTAGGCGCTATAATTAACATTTCAATGGGAGAGTCATACCATGTATCATTTAGGGATGCAAAATCAATTTCTGGTAAATCAAGGTTAGCAATCCCATTAGATTGGCCTAATCGATTGAATTCAGTCTGAGTTAGATCAGATTTATATAAAGAAAATAAAGCATAAGTGTTTATAAGGAATAATGTCAAAATGCAATAAGTGACTGCTTTCAAACTAATTCTGCGCATTATAGATCAATACTTTAAAAAATTTTATCGTTTATATTTATTGGTAGACTTAATAATATATTTGCAAATATTATAACGTATTAAAAATAAGCATTGTATTCATATATATTAAACAAGATTTTGATATATGCCACTTCGATTTAATACCTGTCCTCACTGTAATGAACGTATAGTATTCAAAATTGAGAAGACTGATATTGATACGTCACAGTATCCCTCCCCAATCTACATTCTCCATAATGTTGACACTTGTGGAAAAATATCTACTTTTTATGTCGATAGTCTTCTAAGAGTCTCTTACAAAGAACTTGAAAAAAAGCCAGGAGGAATAAAAACAATTAAAACGATACACTAATCTTTGATATTTCATATCGTACAAGTCGTATAACAATTAATTTAATATTACATCCATTCTATATTTTTCATAGGATTTTAGAAATATAGATTGTTTTATTTGTTATAATTTTAAATTATAGATTACAATGCCATACGATTTAGAAGATATCACGGGAATCGGAAAAGCTACCGCGGAAAGAATTAAAAAGGCAGGTATAGAAACGGTAGAACAGTTAGCTAAAGTTGATCCAGATAGTTTATTAAGGTTAAACATAAAAGGGGTAGGAGAAGCTACTGCAATCAAATATATCAATAATGCGAGAGAACTCGTAGAACAAAACCAAGAAGAAAACGCTATTTCAGTTGAATCAACTCCAACTAAAGAGGTTAAAGAACCAAAGAAAAAGCCTTCAGCTAAATTTACACCCGAAAAGGCCAAAGATTTAAAAAAACTAATGAAACAACAAGCAGAGTGTAATATTGGCTTAGTTGGCCATGTAGATCATGGGAAAACCACGCTTGTTAAGGCTCTCTCTGGAGACTGGACCGATAGACATTCTGAAGAGCAAGAAAGGGGCATCTCAATTAAATTAGGATATTCTAATGCGACAATATTGTATTGTCCAGAATGTGATGAGTTTTTAACTTCTCATATGGCAGAATCATTGAGGGATAAAGGAGAACCTAGATTTTCATGTCCGTATTGTGAGGGAAATTTAGAATTTCGTAGAAACATTTCATTTGTTGATGCTCCTGGACATGAGATCCTAATGGCTACAATGCTAAGTGGAGCATCACTAATGAATGGAGCGTGTTTACTAATAGCAGCTGATGAAGAGTGTCCACAACCTCAGACTAGAGAACATTTGGCTGCGTTAAATATCGCTGGTATCGAAAATATTATTATTATTCAGAACAAAATTGATGCGGTCTCAAAAGAACAAGCCCAAGAAAATTATAAGGAAATTAAAGATTTTATAAAAGGGACTGTGGCCGAAAATGCACCCATCATTCCTATTTCTGCTGTTTTCGGAGCGAATATTAATCTTGTTGTAAGAGCTTTTCAAGAACTAATCCCCACTCCTACTCTTGATCAAAAGGAAGATTTTCAATTTTTGATTGCACGGTCATTTGATATCAATCGCCCTGGAACCGAAATAAGTTCTTTGAAAGGTGGGGTTATTGGTGGTTCGGTGTTAAAGGGAAACATAAAAATCGGTGAAGAAATTGAAATAAAACCAGGTTTAAGAGTAAAAAACAATTATGTACCTATTCGAACAAAATTAGTTAGTATCAACCAAGGTAGTAACTTATTGGAAATAGCTAAACCTGGAGGTTTAATTGGACTAGGTACGGAATTGGATCCATCACTCACTAAAGGAGATTCCCTGATCGGACAATTAGTTGGAAGACCCGATTCTCTCCCTGAGGTTCTCTCTGAAGTAGAACTCAATGTCAATTTACTTGATCGTGTTATAGGATCAGAAATACAAATAAAAGTATCTGAATTGAAACACAATGAAAAATTACTGCTAGTTGTAGGTACTGAAAAAACAGGAGGTACGGTTGTAAAAATCCTAAAAAATTCATATATTCTCAAGCTTAACCCTCCAATATGTCCCCCCGAAGACTTTATATTTGCAATCTCTAGAATTATTAACAGACGTTATCGATTAATTGGATATGGTGAATTAATCAATGGCCAATAAAAAAAGATATTAAATCCTAATTTTCTTACTTTATGAAGAGTATGATAGAAAAATCTCTCTAATCTTCCCTTTAACTAAGGAGACTTCGTTGTCAACTTGATTTATTACTCCTTGTAATAAATCAATTACAGCCGTATCTATTGAAATATTTGGTGATTTTGAAATGATTTGCTTGGTTTCATATAAGATTGTATTTTGATCAGCTTTGGCAAGGAAGTGTAAAATAATCTCGCATTGCTCTTCATTTTTTATTTCTGAAAGATTTTTACTTTCTTTTACTTCATAAAAAACTTCATCCATTATTCTCAATTTTAAAAATTCAATGAAGTTCTCTATATTATCAACAAAAATTACAATCAAATTTCCCTAAGTACGTTTTTTATATTTATAATAAACGATGAAACCAACTAATACTAATATTCCATTTATTAATCCAAAGACTGCAATCCAGAGGGGAAAGTGTACTATATCTGTAGCAATGTAATTTACTGCACTAAAAGTGCTTATAGTCTTTTCCATAAGAATTTGTGAATTTCGATATAACTTAAGTGTATAATTACCGTTTGGAACACCGCTTAAAATTACCTCACCGTTCTCATTTGACATAATCGGAGAAATAGGTTGAACTTTTTCATTAGAAATATAAGTACCAAAAGGCTTATCATAATAATAAAATTCAACAGTAATTCCGGATAAGGGCATAAAGATATTGTCAGCGATGATGATTTTAAGATCATTATTAGCATTATATTTAATAATAAAGGGATTACATTCTCCCTCGATCAGGAATGGGACAAATACTTTCAATCCTTTCTTTTTAATTGAATTTTTAGTAATGATTAGACTATTGGTTAAATCTTCTTCGACTTCAGATACATTGATATCAAAAACGAGAACATTCCTTTCAAATAAGGAACTATTACTTATTACTTGATCGATCGTAATTGTTTGTTCATAAATATATAAATTCGATAAAACATAGTGTTGTGGTGCTTCGATTAATGATGGAAAATAGATTCGTTCTCGAATATTTCGAAGAGATACTAATCGATCAATTGCCCAACTCGTTTTTACTGGATCTATAAATTTTAAAGTGAAATTTGCAGTATAATTTAAGAATACTTGACTAAGATTAGAGACAATTGTTATATTTAGTGAATTATCGCCATTTAAATAATTACTAACAAAACTTTCTCCAACTTTAAGACTATGATCAAATAATTCTTCTTTATCTGCGGGGGAAAGTCGTAAATCTAAATCTAAATTGGTAGCTTCTATGATACCTTCTGATATATTTGTACTGATTTTATTTCTTGCCACCGTAAAGTTATATTGAAATAGTGGTTTTATGGTTTGTTCATTAGTGTTGATAAAAATATCTTGGTTGCTTTGTTCTAAATTCCAATCATCAATTAATATCTCATATTCCCAAATAAGATACAATTCAAATTTTTTATAATCTTCAATAAAATAATCCTCATAGTCGAAAATTAAGTAATCATTTTCATCAGTATCATAAAACTCGTCACTGATTTCCTCTACAAAGGAACCTGTCGTATTTAAAATCAATAGCTGAGATAAATTGCAGGGGGTTAATCTAGAACCATAGATTAAGAATCCATTGAGAGGTGCCAACGATTTATTATATTCCACCGTAATAGTATCATTTAATAGTACAGTGATAATATTGGAATCTTCTATCGATTCATCTAAATTATCTATTTGAGCTAAACCCACAGTTTCAATGAATGTTGTACTGCTATAATTCACTATCAAAGCTCCGGAAGTGAAATCATCGTCTAAAATGCCGTAATTCTCACTATCATTCGTAATTCCCGCTTCATGAAAATCAAGATCCATAATTGTAATATTTCCATAGCTGAGTTTATCATCATCTATAATTGGTTTATAATCTTCTTTAGAAAACGTGTGCGTCATTAAGGCTTCACTGTCCAAACAATAAGGATATTCCTCTATTTGAGGGTTGCGATTATATATTATGAAATAGAGAGGAACTAAAAAGCACATTATGATACTAGCGATTATCACTAATTTCTTCTGGTGATCATCCATTATTATCGACTATTGCGAAATATGTATGAATTAAAATTCAATAGAATTAAATAATTTTTTGATAATTTTTAAAGTTTAGTTCAATAACTCCTATTGGCTGAATATTATAGCAATATTTAAATGAAGATAATTTATTTTATTTGTATTTAAAAACGCTATTAGAGTTAATAATTAAAAACTTCTAACTTTCAGAATATGTAAAGCTTGTGAAATATTTTAAACAATAAGATTGTTTTGATTATAAAAGGAGTTAGGATCACTTAACTGGAACTTGATCTAAATGGCAAAAAAACCGGATCGAACTGCATTTTTACGCAACCTAGAAGGGGCAGTAGAGCATTTTATCGACTATTCAAATAGTAAATACAATAATATTATTCTCATCTCTCATAATGACGCAGATGGCATAAGTAGCCTCCAACTAATCCAAAATTTACTTCACAAAATGAAATTAAGCAATGATTACTTTATTTATAATCGTTCTGTATCTTGGGAGCATTTTCTAAGTGGTATATTACCAAAACATCAGAGTGATAAAACTGCATTGATTTTTACTGATGTTGGTTCTAATTTAAATGATCTTCTTCCGATTATCAACAAAAGAGAAGAACATTTTTATATACTGGATCATCATGAAGTAGAAAATGCGTATGGTTTTAATGAAACTCCCAACAATCTTCATTTTGTCAATCCTACCATATATGGATTTGATGGTCTAGCGGATATTGCGGGCTCCACTTTAACACATATGTTTGCGACAAGTATCAAACCATCCTTAATTAAATACGGATGGCTAACCGTGATAGGAATAGCAGGTGATTCATTACGATCGATGGATAAATTACAATCCTTTAATAAAGAGGTCTATGAGCAAATTCTTGAAGAAGAAATAGTGGAAGACAAGAAAGGCTTGATTTTATTTGGAAGTATGCATGATACCGTTAAAAATAGCCTTAGAAATAGTATCTTACCCTTCATACCAGGATATAGTGGAGAAAGTGATCTTCACATTAAGACCCAACTAAATACGATGCAAATTGATGCCAATAAAAAATTAATTGAAATTAATGAAAATGAGCTTCAAAAGTTATTAAAGCTACCTAAGGTGAGTTTAGGTAATTATAGTATCCTTCCCTTTAAATTGGGAATGCTCCGATTCGCTTTTGAGCATTCTTTATTGTTAAATATTTTGTCTTTTAAAAATATCAGTGCCGCAATTTCTATTATGCGCCAAAAGTCTATAACTCGATATGCAAAATCAATCTATAATGAATATGTTTCCGATCTAGCAGTAAACATGAAAAAACTTTCCAATGATTTGTCAAAAATCGAGACTAAGTATGCTATATTTGTAGATGCTGGTAATGGAAAAATACAACCAAGTAATTGGTCAGATACCGCAAGTTTTAGTATGGTAAATGAACTTTTTAATCCAAATAAAATGTTATTTTTAGGTGGATTGGAGAAAAAAACTCAGATGATCAAGCTAAGCGTGCGCTGTTCCCGAAAATTTGTAAAAAATCATAAAGCTGGCGGAGTAAACAGCATAATTACAAATATTAAACATAATCTAGGAGGAAATGGAGGAGGTCATAAATTAGCTGGAGGTATTAGATTATCTCAAGCCTCATTTAAACATTTAAAGCAAGATATCGATAATTATTTTTAAAACCCTAAATCCCCGAAAAAATTTCTAAGAATATGAAATTTATCGAAGAGATAGAACCCAAGGTTTTTTTATTGAAATTGGCAATAAAGCCAAATTCAAAAAGACAACAAATTGTTGAGAACAGTTTTAAGGAGGAATATCTATCCATTCATTTACGCTCGAAACCAATTCAAAATAGAGCTAATCGAGAATTGTTATCCTTTTTGAAAAAGAAATTCCGGCAACAACTTATCTCAATAGAACTTTCCAGTGGAGCTAAAAGTTCCACAAAAATTATTAAATTAGTCTTAGAAAATTCAATTTCAAAGCAAAAAGTTGTTGAATTGTTAAAAAAGTGAGATAGCTTAGCTTCCAATTTTTCTCATTTTTCCACATTTTAGGCATGTAATGAAATGAGTCATTCCTTCATCGGCACTTCGAGTCTGTCTTGTCTCTAAGTGAGCTTTATTATAACCACATCTGGAACATTTAAAATCTTTTATACTGCTTCGTAAATTTTTCTCTTTCCACTCCATTACGTCTCCAATATTAGTCACTTCTTCACGGGCAGAATGTTCAATAGTTTTTCTTACTTTATAGGCATCTGATTTATTTAAATCGAAGGATTTAATGGCTCCGCATTTACATTTAAACACTATTTTCCCCTCAATTTTGGATGGAAGCATCATACTTCCACACTCATCGCAAAATTCCATAACCCATCCTTTTATTGTTTATTTAAAATTTTAACCCAAGTAGAAGAGCACAAAATATTACTCCCGTTAATATGTCTGCTGTTGTTCCGGGATTTAAATCTCCTTTCTCTTTTTGTAAATCCTTATCAAATTGTCTTACCATTGTTAAACCCTTCTCGGTTGCGATACCATCTATTAATAATAACTTTTTTGCCATCTTTTTCACTCTCATTGCGGCGGTCTTCCCAGATTTTCGAATAATCAATGTGTCCTCATATTCAGAAAGTAGCTTTAAAAAAGTATTTACAGTGGCAATATTGATATCATGATATTTCTCAAAAGTATTTCTAAAATATGGCAATCCAATTTGAAGGGTGATTTTAAAACCTGATGAGTATTCTTCACTAATTAGATCATAATCTTTTGACATATCGAAGATTTGCTTCAGATCTACATTATTTTGCTGTAATTCATTAATTGATTCTTCTGCTGTGACATCATACTTTATTCGATGCCCTAATCCTCCGGGATTACACAATTTAATAGCTTTATAAAGTAAAATTGTATCGTCAACCGTAGCATCCTCTATAATTTTATTCAAGTAATATTTATAATCTTCATATGATTTTTTGTTCTCTTTGATACAAACCGTTGCTGCCGCAACAAGTGGAGCTAATATTAAAATATGACCAAGAATTACATTCCCTCCATGTTGCCAGTTCATCATCGATTCGGATGCATTATAAAATAATTGACCCAATTTAACAAACTCAAATGAGGTATATTTTTTAGGTTGTTGATAAATTTTTATGCAAAAATCATAAAAAACTGGTTGAATGGCAACAGCTCCAGCTAGAAAATGTTCAAATCGCGTATCCAAAAAATCATTAGTTCGATGTACGTTTCCTGGTTTTGGCCATCCTGATACTTCTAATAAACTCGACAAAGCAATACATCGAAATAAATCGTTAAGTGAATGAATTTTTATTTGTTGGATAGACACAATAAAAAGTAATATCTAAAAATTTTATAATTTTACATTTAAATTTAATAATAAGTAATCTCAATACTCTTCTTTTGTTTAATCATATAACCGTTTTTATCAGAAGTTGTAATCGAAATCGGACGAAATTCGTTGTACAATCCATTTTGATGGAGGAATTTCCGTATTCGAAGTCTAATAGCCCTTTTTGACAATTTCTTCGGCATAGTTACTTCAAGTTCATTGCCATTTTTAGTGATTTCAATCTGAGGAAGCATTTCGGATAGAAATCTCGTCAAATCGGCGACATGTTGTTCTTTTCCAAAATTAATTAGATCCTTTACGTCTAAGGTGATGTTTTTTGTATCTACTTTGCTCATCAATTACTCACTTAATAATAAAATATAGAATATTTTAAAATTTTTGCGATTTTCTAATTCTTTAGTCTTTCATGATAAAAAATTAATAGCTAAAATTTCTATTTTATGATTAAATGAATAAATGACATTAGGTAAATATAATGGTCGACTATGTAAATTTAGAATATGCACCTAATAAAAAGGATCTCATTGTTATGTACTATGTTGAGAAAGCCGCAGATTGTGAAAGTTTAGAACACGCATGTGAAGAGATCGCAAAAGAAAGTTCGATAGGAACATGGACAGAGATCGCCACATTATCTGGTGATATTGCTAAACGACTTAAGCCCTCAGTATTTCATATTGATTCAATAAATCAACTGATTAAAATCGCGTATTCAGAAGAATTATTTGAAGCGGGAAATATCTCTCAGATTTTAAGTGCTATAGCAGGAAATATCTTCGGTATGAAGGTATTACACAATCTACGCTTAATTGATGTATCTTTTCCTCACAATATTTTAAAAGAATATAAGGGTCCAAAATTTGGGATAAATGGTATCAAGAAACTGTTAGGAATAAACAAAAGACCAATTTTAGGCACTATTGTAAAGCCAAAAGTGGGATTAAACGAAAGCCAACACGCATCAGTCTGTAAGCAAGCCTGGATGGGTGGGCTTGATATTGTAAAGGATGATGAAAATCTCACAAGTATGGTTTTTAACAATTTTGAAAAGAGAATTACAAAGACACTTAGAGAGCGGGATAAAGCAGAACAAGATACGGGCGAAAAAAAGGTTTATATGCCCAACATAACTGCAAAAGTAAGCACAATGAAAAAAAGAGCAGACTTCGTTAAAAATCTAGGGGGAGAATATGTTATGGTTGACATTTTAACTGTAGGATTTTCAGCTTTACAAGAAATTCGGGATTATTTGGAGGATAAAGATATGATAATTCACGCTCATAGAGCAATGCATGCGGCTCTCACAAGAAACAAAAAACATGGGATCACGATGCTCGCTTTGGCGAAATTGATGCGATTAATAGGAATGGATCAGCTTCATACGGGTACTGTTATCGGGAAAATGGAAGGCTCAAAACAAGAAGTCGTTAATACTAACAAGGTTTTAACCCAATCATATGTTCAAGGGAATAACTTAACGATGTTAGATCAAGACTGGGGGGATATAAAGCCTATATTGCCTGTTGCATCAGGTGGTTTAAGTCCTTTGGACATTCCTCACCTTATTGAAATTTTAGGCAATGACATCGTCTTTCAATTTGGAGGAGGATGTCACGGACATCCAGAGGGTACTTTATCAGGGGCAAGAGCCATACGCCAGGCGGTAGAAGCTGCCTTAAATGGAATCAAATTAAGTGAATATGCTACATCTCATATAGAATTGGAAAAGGCCTTGCAAAAATGGAAAAACTGATCTATATTATGTCGGGGTAAAGTTTCGTAAAATAATTATGAACATGACTTGGAGCAAATATTCCCGCTTCGCTAATAAGACCATCTATATACCTACGACTTACTGTTTCAAATGCTGGATTTAAAATAGTAAGATTTTCTGGTGCTTCGTCCCATATTTCTTTTGGATCTCTCATTTCAATTTTCTCAAGGATTCCAAAAGAAGTTTGAGGATTGTATTTTAATAAAGGAGATGCAACATAGAACGGTATGTGTTCCTCATGTGCAACTAATGCTAATAACCTAGATCCAATTTTGTTAATGATAGTTCCTTCTGAGGTTATCGAATCTGCTCCAATTATAATTAAATCGACGTCAAGGTTGTTAACTGCCCACCTCATAGCGCTATCGACAATGTAAACTACTTCAATTTTGTTATTTAATAATTTATTCACCGTTTTCCTGCCTTGCAATATTGGCTGAGTCTCGGTCGCAATAACTTTAAAATTATTTTTTCCTTGCTTCTTAGCCTCCAAAAAGATTCCATTTACCACAGAGGAATGACAATGAGTCATTACAACAAATTGTTTTTTGCTTCCCGAATCTGGAAATCTTCGGGCTCCGATTTCAGCGATTTTTTGTTTTGAGTTCTTGACCATTTTTTTGTATTCGTCTCTACATTGAGTGATTATTTCGAAAATTTTGTTTTTCGTAATATCTTTTTTTTGCTTTTCTAATTTATTCATTATAAAGTTTAGCCCATTTCTCATTGCGGGTTCAGTATCTCTGGTTTTAAATAATATATCTCTTGCTTTGTACAAATCGTCAAAAATCTCATCGATACTTAAATTTTTACTAATTCTACTGGCATATTCGCAAATAAAATTAATAGCACTTATAGCAACATTCGTTGCCCCTTGAATTTCTAAAGATTTTATTCTCGCTGAATCTTTTAATAATTGTTCCAAATTCACCACTTTTTTTTTGTATTTTTTTGGTTTTTGAATCAGTAAGAATTATATTATATCGTCTTTTTTATCCAATTCATCGATATCCACCTCGATATAAAATGCACCCATATAATTACAATTAGTGCATTCAAGTAAATTTGGTGCAAGCCATCCACTTACATTCATTGCTGGTTTTAATGTCGCTTGCTTACAGTTTGGACAAATTTTGACGGTTTTCATAATTCTTTTTTCATTCAATTAATTCTAATCCTTGAGATTTATTTTTTCCCTATTTTTTAATCATTATAACAATTAAATATTTATCTCTTTCATAATAAATGTGATATAGACTATTAAATTATATCGTTTAACTGATTAATCAACTGCAATAACTCATTATTTTCCATATATAAAATAGATGTCTGATTTAGAGCTTCAAAGAAAAAGTTTACCAAATGAACCGGGGGTTTATTTGTTTTTAGATCGAAATAATAATATCATTTATATTGGAAAAGCAAAGAATCTAAGAAAACGTGTAAATCAATATTTCTTAAAAACTCATTATACTGATCCCTATTATGAAGAGAAAATACAAGAACTAGTTAAAAATATCGCAAATTTGGAATTCATTGTTACAGAAAACGAAAAAGAAGCCTCAATTCTAGAAAACATTCAAATTAAAAACCATCAACCTCGCTTTAATGTATTTATGCGAGATTCTAAGACTTATCCATGGGTTGCTATTTTTTATAGTGAGGATTATCCACGTATTCGAGTGATTCGGGGACCAGAAAAATATTCAAAGGAAAATTTATTTCTCGGACCCTATACCGATAAAAAAGAGATCATTAGAATCCTACGAGATTTAAGAAAATTATTTCCCTATTGTTCTTGTAAAAAGAAAATTAAACCAAGAAAAAGACCGTGTTTGTATTATCAGTTAAAACTTTGTCCAGGACCTTGTATTGGCGCAATTAGTAAAAAAGATTATAGAGATAATATAAAAAAAATTGAGCTCTTTTTGAAAGGTGAGACCACTCAATTAAAGCAACAAGTTAGAGATAAGATGAAGGCTGCAGCGAATGAATTGGACTTTGAGGTGGCTGCCTTCTGGAGAGACAAATTGCATGCAATTGACCATTCAACTTCTACTCAAAACGTTATCCTAGATTCAAATGAAAATAAAGATATTATTGGTTATCATAATGATAAGGATCAGCAATACATCGCTGTAATAATAATTCATATTAGAGAGGGTAAAATAATTAATCGAAGCTCTTTTCTAATTAGTTTAAAGGAAAAAATATTTATTAAAAGTGAGACACTTTCATCAATTATTTCTCAATTCTATCAAAATCTTAGCCGGAAAGTTCCAGATACAATTATTCTTTCAGAATTATATAACGAGATTGAAGTAGTAAAACAGATATTAGAAGAGCATAATCCTAAGATAAAAATTAGGACTCCTTTAGAAGCTGAATTTGGATTACTGAGAATTGCAAACAAAAACGCTAAAGTTATGGTAAATCAAGCATTAGAAATGGAATCTATAAAAAGAAAAGCGGAAGAAAAAATCTTAAAAGCTTTAGAAGATGCTAAAGATCTATTTCTTCTACCAGATATTCCAAGGATAATAGAAGGTTTTGATATTTCGAATATTGAAGGAAAAGACGCTACAGGGTCGATGGTTTATTTTCTTGAAGGAAAACCGTATAAAAAGTATTATCGACATTACAATATTCGTTCGAAATCAACACCCGATGATGTTGCGATGATAAAAGAAGTGATTAAAAGACGCTATACCATGCTTTTAGAAAAAAATTATACTCTACCTGATTTGATTCTAGTGGATGGAGGGAAAGGGCAACTTAATGCTGCCCATTCCGTCTTAAAAGATCTAGGAATTGATGGGATATCTATAATTGGATTAGCGAAAAGGTTTGAAGAGATCTATGTGCCCGATAAGAAAGATCCAATAAACCTACCTATGAATTCTCCATTACTTGAACTATTTCAACAAGTTCGGGATGAAGCTCACCGTTTTGCAGTACGCTTACATAAAAAGAGAAGAATAAAAAGAATAACAAGCTCAAAATTAGACGATATTAAAGGCATCGGACCCACTACTCGAACCAAGCTACTTACTCACTTTGGTAGTCTAGCGAATATTAAGAAAGCTTCTCAAGAAGAAATATCTCAAGTAGTTGGAACCAATCTGGCAAAAACCATTATTAAAGAATTGAAAAATCTTTAAAAAAAGTTGTTAAAATTATCAAGATAAAAAAGAGATATGAAATATTTATTAGTACTGACCGAAATTATAATTTAGATCATAACCTAGAAATAACTAACTTTATTAATTCGCTAGTGGCTTCACAATACAACCTAGCTGAAGAATCAATCCTTGCTTCGCTTATTACTCTAATTATCGGTTCTGTATTCGAAGGGTGAATGAGTACAAACCATTCTTTCCCTTGTCCAAATCGAAGATCATTATTAATTTGGTTAACTTTTTCTCCTTCTTGGATAAGTTGGTTTTTTGTCTCACTTATAATAGTAGAAATTTTTTGATTTTTAACGGGTATAGAACGTCTATATGAATAATATTTAGGTAATTGTTTTACTAACTCAGAAATTTTCTTTTTAGTGTCAATTAAAATTTCCACAATCTTCGCAACAGCAAAAATCGCGTCTCGGGTGAGATTAAATTCGGGAAAAATTGCTCCACCACATGATCCTTCACCCCCTAGTATAACACAATTCTTGGAGCTTCCTTCTTTTTTATTCATCAAAACAGATATTTTTTCTACTAAAAATTTCTCTCCAATCGGAGTACGGATACATTCGGCTCCATAGCGCTCAGCTAAAACCTCAAACATAAGAGACGAGGCTAAATTAGTAATAAATATGATTTCGTCAGAATCTTGGGTATGATTTTTAAGAAAATGTTCAGTAATTAGCGCTAATCCGACATCTTCAGGGTAACAGACTCCATTCTCTCCAATGATGGCTAATCGGTCGGCATCACTATCATGGGCAAATCCAATATCATACTTTCCTTGCCACACTTCCATAATTAGGTCTGTTAAATTTTTTTTAACAGGCTCAATCGCTCTGGGAAATCTTTGATTGACATATAAATCATTATTAATGATTTTTACCTTACATCCTAAGTCGTGAAGCAATTGAGGTGTTGCATATTTACCCGCTCCTGCTCCGGTATCCACTACAACTCTCAAATCATTTTGCTTCTTGATTTTTTCATAATTAATATGCTGATATAAATCAGATAAATAATCTTGGATAGGATTTAATTTGATTATTTTCGATGAAGTATAAGTATTGTTTGCAGAATAGGAGTCAAGATGAATCTCTTGTAATTTTTGTGCAATTTCGCTTAAAGCCTCATTTCCTACGAAAGAATTTTTAGAAATTAATTTAACTCCATTCCAATCTTCATTATTATGAGATCCTGTAATTATAATTCCCGCAGGAATGTTTAAATTATTCTTTGTATGGATTATTATCGGAGTTGGGCACACGCCTACATTAATTATGTCAAAATCATGTAACAATAATCCTTCAATAATTCCTTTCTCTAAGAATTTACTACTTGGTCTTGTATCTTTACCAAGAATAATTTTTCTTTCAGAATATGGATACCACTCACCGAAAGCAATTCCAAGCTTTTTTGCAACCTCAAAATCCAACCCTTTATTTATAATTCCCCGTATTCCGCTAAAAGTGAATATTAGATTGTCCTGAATCATGCTAAATCCTGTAATATTATTTAAGGAATAATCGGATTTCCTTCTAACTTATATTTTACTAAGACTAGCGCACCTCTTAACCCTATATCATCTAAATATTTGGTGACTTTGATCTTTGGGGGGTGATTTATAGTATATTGAATCGGATCTGTTTCAAATTGTCTTTTCAATTCAGGAATAATTAGCTCATGATCATGCATAATTGAACCTCCAAAATAGATTGATGAGCAATCATAGTAATTATTAATAAGCCCTATTCCGATCTTTGAGTAATAGATACTCATATTTATAATGCTTTTTGAAAATTTATCCCCACCCTTAGCGGCTTGAAAAATATATTTCGCGTTAATCTTTTCAACTTCATTATCAATCATAATCATTAATATTCTGGAGCTTAATTTTGTGTCTTTTATATTTTCCAAAGCTCTATTTTTTATTCCTGTCCCTGAACTATATACTTCCCAACATCCATGAGCACCACAATTACATTGAATTATACTGCTAGGATCCACTACACCATGCCCAATTTCAGCGGCGTTTCCTTCTTTCCCAAGAAGTAATCTCCCATTACAAATGACTCCTCCTCCTATACCAGTTGACATTGTAATATACACCAGATTATCTTTTTCTTCATCATCAGCTTCAAAATAATGAACTCCTAATACTGAAGCATTGCCATCATTGATTAAATAAATTGGAATTCCTGGAAATTTCTCTTCAAGAGGAGCTTTTAAAGGAATGACTTTGAATCCTAAATTAGCATTGTTAAATATCTCTCCTTTTTCCATATCTAATGGACCTGCTGAAGCTAAGCCTATTCCAACGATTTGTTCTTCTTTAATATTATTGTCATATAAAAGCTCTGTAATCATTACAATTAAACTATTTGCTATTGAATATTCCGTATCTTTTGGAGTTTTTATTGACTTAATAATCATATTTGCTTCATTTAAATCGTCAGTACATAATGCAACACGAGTCCATGTACCTCCAATGTCGATTCCAATAATATAATTTATCATTTTATCACCAAATTAGATCATATTACAATATAAAATTTATAGTTAATAATAATTTATCTCTATAGCTTCATTATTTACAATTTCTTTTAAAGTCTTAACAATGCTTTTTTTTTGCTGATCATTTATTGAATATACAAAATATTCTGAAGGTATTCTCGCTATAGAATAAATCTGGACCGCATCCGGCTTAATTTTTTTAATAGCATTGCCTAAATTAATTATATTCGTTTCATTATTGTTTGAATTAAAATCTTTTCGGTATGAATTATAAATTAAACATTGGAGATCAAATTTTTTTTGACTCATCAAACTTCTCAATTTACTTAACGATTCAATGATTATATTAATACTGGGTACTTTTTCGTGTGGTCTATTTGTTGTAATGAAATCATCATCACTCGCCACATCTAGTTTTGCCAGTACATAATCAAATACCTTAATTCTATCCCTTACTTCTTCTAAATAGACTGTGCTTGAATTTGTAAATAAGCTAATATAAGGCTCTTTTTCATTCCATTTCACTTCTGAACTTTCTTCTGACGTGATCCTATAAAACTCTCCCAAGTATGGATTAAGCGTCGGTTCTCCATTATAACCAAAAGTAATGGAATCCAAATTTGGAAATAACCTCATCATTTCCTTTATTTCATTTCGATAATGTAAAGATGGTGGATTTTTTATTTCATAAGTTGGTGGTACTAAAAGTATTGTTGAGCCTATTTCACAATAGACACAGTCATAAGTACAGGTTTTTTTTTTAGTTAAAATGTCAATACCTAAAGATAAACCTAATCTTCTTGATTGAAATGGACCGTAGGTATATTCTCTGGGCATTATAATCTTATTCTAAACTCTTAACAAATTTTATTATAGATTCATTAACTTGTTTGTACTTCTCCAGCATGACCATATGACCCGCATTTTCAATCAATACTAACGTGGAATTGGGTATTTTATTGTGAAAATATTGTGAATATTTAACTGGAGTGAGTTTATCATCAGTACCACTAATAATTAAGCAAGGAGCGTTAATTAATTGGGTTTTTTCAAACAAATTAAAGTTATCACATATTTTGAAATCTTGATAGGTTACTTCCGCTCCAATTAAAGATGAATGATCTTTATATTCCTTGATAATTGAATTAGTTGTATTTTTGGAAAATGCAACATTATTTAGATATTTAAGATATTCCTCATAATCTCGTTTAAGAGATTCTAAGATTGCGGGACTTACTCTAAGTTTTGCACCAGTACTCATAAGAATCAAAGCATCTAAATCTTCTGGATATTTAAAATAATAGGATTGAATGATGGCTCCACCTAATGAATGCCCACAAATAATTATCCGGGCGTAATCTAAAGAATCAATAAGGGTTTTTAATACATCTACATATAAATTTAATGAAAGATTCTCGAATTTATCTGACTTTCCATGAGAGGGTAGATCTAATGCGATGACAGAATAAGAATTTATCAATTTTAACTGATTTTTCCATTCACTTGCATCTCCTCCCGAACCATGTATAAAAATGATTATTGTTTTTGAGTTATTATTATTGAGTTCATAAAATACCTGCTTACCATTAAAATCCATATAAACCAAATTCGCACACCATATTCTATTTTAATATTAGAAACGAAAAATTGAATATAGATTTATTGATTTATTAAGAAAGATGATTCTTTTCTAATCATCTACCTCAATCTCTCGGTGTTGCATCTCTAATAGACGTTTGTATTTTCCATCCAAGTTCATTAATTCATCATGGTTTCCCTCTTCGATAACCCCTTTTTTATCAGCGCTGATAACAATAATATGATCTGCATTTTTAATCGTAGACAGACGATGTGCGATTATAATTGTAGTTCTACCCTTACGGGCTTTATTTAATGCATCTTGAATTAAAGTTTCGGTGTATGGATCGACAGAACTTGTCGCTTCATCTAGTATTAATATTTTTGGATCAGTAATCAACGCTCGAGCAAATGCAATAAGCTGCCTTTGTCCTATGGAGATATTAGACGCGTTTTCTTTTAATTTAGTATCATATTTTTTATGGAGCGCTTCGATAAAATTATGTAGCCCTAAGAATTTTGAAACAGAAATCATCTTATCTTCAATTTCCTTTGTGGGAGCATCGAACGCATATAATAGGTTCTCTTTTATTGTCCCAGTAAAAAGAAATGCATCTTGAGGAACTAACCCAATTAAATCTCTAAGAGCTTCTTTTTTTATTTCTTGAATATTGACTCCATCAAGATTAATTTGACCTTTATTAATGTCGTAAAACCTAGAAATCAACTTCACTATGGTAGTTTTACCCGCTCCTGTTTCACCTACAATCGCTACTGTTTTGCCCGCAGGAATTTTTAAATCAACATCTTTTAAGACATATCCCGTGGATCGTTCATGTTCTAAAATCTTTTTTTGCTCTTCGATAGCATCCTTTACAATTTTTGGAATCTGAGGTTTTATATCTGGCGGAATTTCTATTGTAGCAAGTAGTTTTAGAATTGCTTCTGGACTTTGGTTAGGCATACTACCACTCATCATCCCTGTATCCTGACTTTGAAATCCGCTACTTGAAGATTGTTGAAGACTAGGCTTACTTTTCAAATTTCTTTCAACAATTTTAATCATTTGGATTAAAAGTTGGTCAGAAAGTTGTGATTGTATTGCTGGTGAACTTTCTTCTTTTTCATTATCAAAATTTACTTTTAACTCAGAATTTTCTCTGGAAACCTTGGAACCTGGAACAGCATAACCAAATTCTGATAATATTCTATCTATAACTTCAGGTGCCTCTGACGGATTTTTATTCATAAGAGTCATAAATAATTTTTGTCTAATATTTTGAGGCATCTTCATCGCATTTTTCATAACAAACGAAGAATAAGGTTCTGGAAGGGATTGGATATACTTCATTATCCTCTGCATCATCGGATTATTGGAGTTGACTTGAGAAATCGGTTGAATTTGCTTAGGCTTTAACTTTTCATTGTTCTGATGTACTCTTTCTTCTTCGAATTTATAGCCAAAGCTGACCGAATTGAATTCAATGTCTCCAGCAACATTCTTTAATTCCATAGGATTTTCAATATCAGGAATTTCAACTCTCTCATCTAATAAAGTATAAATTCTATCACTTGCTGCTAATGCAGAAGCCATAACTTCTTGGATTTGTATTAGAGACATAAAAGGTCTGAAAAACTGACCGAGAATAGTAATATAAGCACTTAAAACTCCTATGGTAACAATTTGCCCAAACAATGGTATTCCTTCTAACACAATCATACCACCAGCTAATAATACACCTGCAGTAAGAATTGTAGTGACAAAATTAATTAATGGAAATACTGTAGCCATAAATTTTCTTATCCTAACCATTGCATTGTAGTTTGCCATATTTGCTTTATCAAACTCTTTTGCAGCTCTTCTTTCTTGTCCATATGCTTGTACAACTTTAGCACCAGCAACATTCTCTTGAATCGATGAAGTAACGTTTCCAATTGTTTTTCGACTTTCCTTAAATAATCGTACAGCAATTTTTCTAAATAAATATGTAATAAAGAAAAATAAAGGAAACACTATCATTGAAATTAATGCCAAATAAACATTCAGGAGATACATTATAATTATTGTTAGGCTTAAACTCACAATACTTGAGATAATTTGAATGAACTGTCCACCAACTAATTGATTTAAAATGGTCACATCATTCGTAGTAATCGATATTATATCTCCTGATGATCTTTCATCAAAATATGTGAGTGACATATCTTGTAGTTTGAAGAACAGATCATTTCTAATCTCATAGGTTATACTTTGAGATACTTTCCCCATTCCATACTGGGAATAATAAGTAATTAATGCCATAAAGAAAAGTAGCGAGAAATAAAAAGTACTCAAGTAGATAATGTACTCGCTATCCCCAGCAACTATTCCATTGTCGATTACGCTTGCTGAGATCAAAGGGGTGATAGAAGATATTAAACTTCCTATTACAAGTAAAATGAGAAAAGAGATAAATTTCATTCTAAATGGTTTAATATAAGAAAATAGCCACCGCCATAATTCTCTTCGAGGATGATCTAACTTTGATTTTCCCTCCCCCATCATAAAATGAGGTCGAGATCTCATACTAGGTTGTATAACTTCCTTTTCTTCTTCATTTTTATTATTATTATTACTCATTTTTTGCCATTCTCATCTTTAAATTTTAGATTTTTGTTTTTGAAATAGAGTCTCATAAATTTGTTTATACAAAACATTTGAAGATATCAAATGCTCATGATTTCCCAATCCAACCACCCGCCCTCGATCTAGTATCATGATAATATCCGCATTTCTTATTGTCGATAAACGTTGGGTGATAATAATTGTAGTGGTATTTTTCATAATCCTTGCTAAAGCTTCTTGAATCCTATATTCAGTTTCCACATCCACCGAACTAGTTGAGTCATCAAAAATCAATATTTTAGGCTCTGTTATCAAAGCTCTAGCTATAGATAAACGTTGCTTCTGACCTCCAGAAAGTCTCGTACCTCTCTCTCCTACAATAGAATCATATCCTTCGGGTAAGCTATTAATAAACTCATGTAAGTTAGCAAGTTTGGCAGCTTCAATAATTATATTCTTATCGGCGTTTTCCTTTCCGTAAGCAATATTTTCTGCAATAGTTTTATTGAATAAATAGGTATCTTGGGAAACGATACCGATATTCCTCCTTAGATCTTTTACTTGGTATTGCTTGATATCTCTTCCATCAATCTTGATTTCACCTTCATTTACCTCATAGAAGCGTGGAATCAAATTGATAATCGTAGATTTACCTGATCCAGTAGTCCCTAAAATAGCCATTGTTTTTCCGGAGGGAATTCGAAAGGAAATGTCTTTTAAAATTTTATTATCAGAAATATAACCAAAAGAAACGTTCTTAAATTCAATTTCTCCATCAATAGCATCAATAGGAATTGCATCTGGCGAGTCAACTATTTCTGGGGCAGATTCAATTACTTCATTCACTCTTGTTAACGCTGCATCTGCTTGAATATACACAAGCATAATTTGCCCTAACATCATTAGCGGAAAACCAAGTGATGCAATGTAAGACGCCAATGTAACTACAATATCGATTCCTATAACTCCTTCTATTACCCAGATGCCACCGATGAAAAAAATAAGTATGGTTAACGATCCAATTATTAAATAAATAATAGGCATATAAAGAGAAGTATATTTTACGGAATCAATACTCGCTTTATAGAAACGATTATTATTTTTTTGAAATTTTGAACGCTCCTTATCTTGAGTGCTGAAAATTCGCACAACCTCTGCTCCAACAATATTTTCTCGAATCGTATTTGTCAACTCACCAAAACTTTGTCGAGTCTCTAAAAAAATAGGCTTTAACTTCTTAGCAATATAGTAAGAAAGGCTTAAGGAGATTAAAAATGCTATAACTATAAAAATAGATAATTCAATACTGAATGTGATAAATCCGATAAAAACACCGATCATTTGAAGTATAGATTGTAATCCTAATACTAATCCAAAGCCAAAGATTTGTTGAGTCTCTTCAATATCGCTTGTGGCTCGGGATATTAACTGCCCTGTTTCGGTTTTGTCAAAATAGGAAAAAGATTGGCGGTAAATTGCATTACTGATGTCCATCCGCAAATAATAAATAGCCCGAGAAGAAACTTCCGCTCCTCTAAGTCTCGCGGCCCGATTTGTAAAATACACTAATAAAGCAAATATAATTACCATCAAAAAATTAAAAAGTAAATTAGGTACACTACTTAATGCCCCAACCATTCTTCCAATAAAAATCGGAACAACAACATAACTCGCAGTTGATAATACTGATAAAATTAACTGCCAAATGAATTGCTTTTTTGACTTAGCCCAATATTTTATAATCATTCGTGCTGAGTTCATAATTCACTCCTCCTTTGTATTTTGTAGTTTTTGCTTCATCTTCTTTTTCTCTTTTCTAATTCTTCTCAAGATATTGGTCACGTCTTTCTCCATATCTAATAAATCCTTTAGTTTTTCGGAATCAGGAACATTTTTTCTCATAATAAATTCCACAGGATTAGACCAAATTTTAAATGTCCCTTCTCTAAGAAAAGCATCATGATCGAAGTTTGGAGTTTCCTTAGGAAATCGCAATTTTACAAATTCAAAAATATCTCTCAATTTTTTTCTTAAGTTCTCTAATCTCATCTCTCCTTGCGGTGATAGGAAATAAAGATGCTTAGGACGACCAGTCTCATTTGAGATCGCATCTTTCTTAATTAAATCGCCCTTCTCTTCTAAGGACTTCATCATGCGGTATATTTTTGAATGTGGTATATTCCCAAATTGTTGTAGATCATAATAAGTGAGACCCTTAGAATAACTCTTGATAGTATTAAATATGAAAATCGTTTTCAAATCATCCATGAATTCTCGAAAGAATTTGAAATCTTTAGGCCACATTGATTGAATTTTTGTATGCGAAGAAAATATTTTTCAAAATGAAATATTAATAATGTTGGAAATAAATGGCTCTTTTTAATTTTTTTCATTTTGAAATATTAGATTTTATGTAAAAATTAAAATTTAATTTTAAATTAGATGAACTTTAGGAAATAGAGATGATAAAAAAAAATGACCGAAGTATTTATTTCTGATACGAAAAAAGGGATTAAATCAGCTGTAAATGAGATTTTTACGAATCTTGAAACAATTGAGCCAATATTAAAAGATTCTAAAGAAGTTTACATCAAAGTGAATGGTATAGATTTTAAAAAGCATACTCACACATCCCCAGAAGTTCTTAAAGAAGTTATTCTCTATTTAAAAAACAAAGGAGCTAATATTCATGTAATGGAGAATTCAACTCAAGCAAACCTGACCAGAATAGTTTTTGCCATTAATGGTTATAAGAAAATTTGTGAGGATTTAGATGTAGAAACGATTTTTTTAGATGAAGAAACAACAAAAACATTTGAATTCAAAGGTAAAAAGTCAATAGAAGAGGATGATAAAGGTTACAGACTCAAGAAATTTCAAATGCCAGAAACCATAGTAAAAATAATAGAAAATAGAGATTCTGTGACCTATATTAATTTACCTAAACTTAAAACCCATTCTATGGCTAGAGTTACTTTAGGAATAAAAAATCAATGGGGTTTTCCACAACATGCTGATAGAGGTAAAGATCATAATTACAATTTACACTCTAAACTAGTGGATGTATATGGTATTATAAAACCAGATATAACAATAATTGACGGAGCAACAGGAGGAACCGTACATGGACACTATCCACCTACGGCATGGGAAGACCGCGTTGTTAAACAATTTAATATTCTAATAGGTGGAAGAGACACATTAGCCGTCGATGTTGTGGGGGCTAGAATCTTTGGTTTAACTCTAGATGAAGTCCCTCATTTAAAAATAGCTTATGAAAGAGGTTTGGGGGAGGGTGATTTAAGTAAAATTAATGTAATCGGAAAAGACTTGAAAAATTATAAAGAGAAATATGATTGGAATTTACTCCAGAAGTTCCCTGAAGATGTAAAAATTATAAAAGGCAAGGAGTTATTATGTAAGGAAGGTTGTGAAAACAACCCATTGGCGACCTTACAAGCATTTGCTTACGACCACAGTGATAAATTTAAAGGGGGCTGGTTTATCGTTATGGGTAAAGGGCACGATGAAAACATTTTGGAACAATTGAAGAAAGAAGGGTATACTAAGGGACTTGTAGCCGGTTATTGTGCGATTGATGAAGTTGGTGAAAAGCTTAGGAAAGAATTCGGGAAACGTAAAGTTTTTTTTTCAGGTGATTGCAATAATTTAGCAGAAACCGTTAAAGCGATATTAAAGCTCTCCAAAATGACCGTTTTTGATTTAGTTCCAATTTCAAGTGAAGAGTTAATGGATCTCATAGATACCGCTAATAAGCAAGGTAGTACAGCATTGCTCCCCCTGTAATAATTTTATGCTGCAAATTTTTGACTAATCTATCCGAAATAAAAGAAATTTTTTACTTAAATGCAATTTAAGGATTAGTGGCAGGATTTTCTTTCATTGATGAGATAGGAGATATACTTCGCAATGCTTTTGGAAAGAAAAATGTGAATCTTTCTATAGGTAGAACCTATAACAACCCTCTCCAAATTATTAGGAGTTCCTATTACGGATTTAACCCCAATCTCTACGCATGGAAGCATTAAACTCCTAATTACCACTAAACGGCATGGATCAAATGCATTAATCCCAAAAATCTTATAATTTTTCCTTTTTTGTCTAAAAAAATATAAGTCTTATTAATAACATGAATCAATTCAACAATTAATGAGTCTTGAATCTAAATATTTAAAAATACAACAATTTCTCTCCTTCCCTGATGAAAAATTTGAACTGCCTCAGAAAATAGATTCTTTTATTAAATCTGAGGATATAAAAATAGAGATTCTAAGTAAAATTCATCTTTTCATCCGAAATTTTTCCATGTTTCGCGATGTTGAATTTTTTATGGAATCAGTATATCAATGCATCGAACATACTTTAGAAATGGAAGCGGATACAATTAATGACTTCAATAACTTGCTGATAAAGAATTCATTAATGCGCTTTATCCAAGATTATATAGACTATGCTCAATTAACTCAGAAGCGGCAATTACTAAGGTTATTATCTGATTCTTTAGATAAATTACAAATCCAACCATTGTTTATTAATTTAGGATTAATGTTAAAACCAATATATCAAGATACCAATTACCTCGAAAATTTGAAAACACTAAATGAAAAAGAAATCAATTATAATCTTAATGATAATCTTGAGATCACAATTAAAAATGACATAGATAATTGGCTCCGAACCAGTAATGTCACACTTGACAATCAAGAGGAGTGCAGAAAGGAGATGCTTGAGTATTATGACTTTTTAGTGGCTAAATATAACCTATCAATCGATTCTAAAAAATATCTTACTCTTAAAACCGAAATTATAGAAATGTTGTCTATGAAATTGACTCTGCTAAGTTTAATGAATACTCTTTTAGATGAATCTACAAATCCCCTTCCAATTAGATAGAAGAAAACCTTGTATTCTTCAACATCGCTAATAGTTGTATTATTAAACACTTGCCAAAACTCATAAATAAATTATTAAATACAAATTTTAATATTATATTTAAAAAAATCATTATAATTTCCAAAAGTGAAGAAATTGGAAGAGAACGAAAAGCAATTAACTCCAGAAGAAATAGAGAAAGAG